>NZ_CALYOY010000018.1 GCF_945269915.1 uncultured Bifidobacterium sp.
GGGGGTGAAAGCGGGTGGAAGCTACTTCAGCGCCTGCAGGTACCTGTAGAGGGTGGGCACGGAGATCTTGAGCTCTGTTGCCACAATATTTACGGCACCCTTGATCAGGAAGATGCCGCGATCCTTGATGTCTTTGATGATCCTGAGACGTTCGATCCTGCTCAGCTTGTCAATGGGGACCTGAATCTGTTTTATTACGTCTTGGGCGATCCTGCGGATATTCTCCTCGGGGTCCTCGTCCAATACCTGGCTTGGTATGCCGGAAGAGACCATACCATTGACCGAATCCGTTGTACTGATGGTCTGCAGTAGATGTGCGGCCCTCTGAAGCTCAGTGATGTTGATATTGATGCAGAGGACGCCGATGATATGCTCCTCCTGGTTGCGAATGAACAATGAGGACACCCTGAACTGATGGTTGTTCAAATCGCGGCCTCGGTAGTCGGAAATAAAGTCGATACCGCTATCTTCGGCTTTTCGGGCCAGCTCCAGCGTCTCCTTGGTCATGGCGTCGCCCTTCTTGCGGCCGGACAGGTGACCGTTGCGAATGAAGACGATGGAGGCATGCGGCCTGTGCAGATCGTGCACGGCGATTTCGGCCATAGGTCCGAAAGCATCGGACAAGAACTCGGCCAGAGGGGAAACCTCCATGATGTTTGCAACTGTAAAGTGCATTGCTGGTCCTCAACATCCTAACAGGGCAGATTACTCTACCGGTTGATGTCATCGGAAGCGGACGTGTCCATCCGTATGAGCTTCCTGTTCTGTTGTGATTCTCGAACTCGTCATCTACCACCCGAGCCGATTGCGTGCATGACCTTCGTCCTACCGCAACGGTATTCGAGAAAGCATCCACATTATCGCATGGCTACGTGATGTTTTGCATCTGTTGGATCCGGCCTGTCGTGTCGTTCGGGCGGGTTGTGAGATATGTGGTTCTGCCTGAAAAATATAATGGAGAAAGTACAGGAAATGTCAAGTACAACGCAATCCGTAGGCAACAGGACAAATGTTACTTTGGTCACCCTTGCCGTTTCGCGGACTCGTTCATGATGGCCATCGAGAGAACCATCGTCTTCACTGCCATGCCCACAATCGTCCCCGATCTCCACGGGCCAGCCGTCATGAATCGGGTCTATCCCATATATTTGCTGACGACCGCCGTAACCACACCGATCTCGGTCTTGTCCTGGTATGATCCCCGTGTTGCTGTATTTCGCACCTGCCTATGCATACGACCTTGTCCCGATTCGGCGGGAAACCAGATATGTGACCAGATAGAGGCATAGGCTGCGGCGCGGCCTCCGACAGGGAGATCTGCCGACCGTCCTACCCTCTTTACGAGCATGGTGAAAAGTCTGGTCACGGGGGTGTGACCGGCAGCAAGCACCGATTGTCCGACAACCGCAGCTGCCTCGTTCGCCATCACTTCAGGCTGAACGCTCCTAACGAGCAGGTTCGGCCGCCGGACGGAGTGTGCAACCGAACCTGGCCGGTTCCCGCGTCATGCGGCGGCAACACCCCCGACGGCCGGTATGACATGGAAGATCAGGAGCAGGGCCACGATGAGGGCAAGACAGATTCGGTAGATGACAAAACCCCGGTAGGAGAACCGTGAAACGATTTTCAGGAAGGCGATGATGACGAAATAACCGACCAGGAAACTGACCAGGGTGGCGCAGATGGTGGCACCCCATCCGGGGAAGGCAGCATCGGCATCGATGTTCCTGACCGACTTGTAGGTCTCCAGGATGCCGGCACCGAATACGGCCGGGATGGCCATCAGGAAACTGACACGGGTGGCGGACTCTCGAGTGTATCCGAGTCCTCGGCCGAAGGTGATGGTACCCCCGGAACGAGAGACACCGGGAATCAGGGCGAGCATCTGCCCCACGCCGAAAAGGATGGCGTCCCTGACGTTCATCTGCTTGATTTCCTTGGTCTGGCGTCCATGCCTGTCGAAATAGTCCAGGAGGAGACCGAAGACGATGAGGACCACTACGGTGATCCAAAGATTGCGCAGTTTGGTCTCAATCATCTTCTGGAAGATCATTCCGGCCAGAACAATGGGGATGGTGCCGATGATGATATACCAACCCATGGCGGCATCGTGGTCGTCGGTACCCAGGCGTTTGCGCCAGGAGGTTCCGTCCTTGCCCAGGAGGCAACGGAACCAGTGGGTAAGAATCCGCGCAATGTCATGGCGGAAATACAGGAGGACCGCAAACTCCGTGCCGAATTGGATGATCGCGGTGAAGGCCGCTCCCGGATCCTGTCCCAGAAGCCCTCCCAGGATGCGGATGTGGGCGCTCGATGAAACCGGGAAGTATTCGGTCAGGGCCTGCACCAGGCCGAAAAGCATGGATTCAAAGAAGTTCATGATATGAGAGCTTAGCCTTCAACCATGGGCTTGTGGCGCGTGAAGGTGGCATGTCTCGCAGAATGCCCACAATGGAATCGTCGGGCTATCGCGCAAGGGAGGTACGGACATGGTCGGAACATACAGGAAGTCACGCGGAGGAGCACCCGCCGGGTTCTTCGAGTGTGAAGGGCTCGGTCTGCGTTGGCTGGGTCAGGCACAGGCGGTGGGTGGTCCCAGGGTGGTCGATGTCTATGACTGGGGCAAGGACCATCTCGATATCGAAGAGGTGGATTCAACCTCGCCCAGCGGTGGTGCGGCATATAGGTTCGGCGCCCAGCTGGCCCGAATGCACGATGCAGGAGCCGATCATTACGGCTCCGCCCCGGAGGGATATCATGGAACCTGCTACTTCGGCCCCCTCCAGGACCCCCTCCCCATGGCAACGGGAGATTGGGACGATCCGGCGACCTACTGGGGGCAGGCTCGACTTGAGCCCATGGTCCGGATGGCCGTGGACAGGCGGGCTCTGAACCAGGGCGATATGGATATGACCCGTCAGATCATCCAGGCCTTGCCGGAGATGCTGGGTGCCGCGGCCGATGACAGGCCCGCCAGGGTCCATGGCGATCTGTGGAGCGGCAATGTGATGTGGACCAGGAACGATGGTCAGACCGAGGCGGTCCTGATCGATCCGGCGGCGCATGGTGGACATCGTGAAGAGGATCTGGCCATGCTTCATCTTTTCGGCATCCCCTATCTGAGTCAGATCATGGATGGCTATCAGTCGGTCCACCCGCTGGCAAGGGGGTATGAGAATAGGTTGACCCTCTGGCAGCTTTATGCAATCGCCGGGCACTGTGCCTTCTTCGGAGGCGGGTACGTGAGTGAATACCGGTCCATGTGTCGATCCCTGCTTGGCTGAACGGGAAGGAACCGAGCATATGGATAGGCCCCGGTTGTGGAGGTAATCCTCCAGGGCCCGGGGCCTATCCGTATACTCGGGGGTCTCGCTAGTTGAAGATGTCCTTGAGCCTGTCGAAGAGACCCTTCCTGGCACCGGCTCCTGTGGGCTTGGAATCCTGTGGGATCTCCCTGGCACCCGAGTCATGGCTCTTGGCGAAGTCCTCGATCAGGCCGCGCTCCCGATCGTCAAGCTTGGTGGGGATCTGAACCAGAACATGGACGACGATGTCGCCTCGGTCCTCCTTGCTCCCCAGCCTGGTCACCCCCAGACCCTTCATCGTCACTTCATCGTCGGGCTGGCTTCCGGCCGGTATCTGAATCTGGCGGGGGCCGTCGAAGGTATCCAGGTCGACGGCATGGCCCAGGACGGCCCAGGTCATGGGGATGGAAATCCAGCAGTGGAGGTCCTGACCACTGCGTGTGTATCGTTTGTCGGCCTTGATGCTGATATCGATATAGAGGTCGCCGGCGGTGCCGCCCCCTTCGCCCACCTCGCCCTGGGAGGCCAGACGCAGACGCGATCCGTCAGCGACGCCTGCCGGGACGTTGATGCCCACATCCCGCCTGACCCTGACCCTGCCGTGTCCCTGGCACTGCGGGCAGGGATGCTCGATGATCGTTCCGTGACCCTCGCAGCGTTCGCAAGGTGCCTGACTCATCATCTGGCCAAGGAGGGTGCGTACCACTTTCTGGGCATACCCCCTCCCCTGGCAGACCGGGCAGGTGACCGGCGAGGTTCCTTTCTGGGCGCCGGAGCCGCCGCACTCCTGGCAGAGACCGAAAGTGTGGATCTGCGTGTGAACCGTGCCGCCGAAAATGGCGGTCTTCAGGTCGATGTCGACCCCGGCCAGGGCATCACGTCCCGGCTGTGTGCGCGGTATGGGACCCCGTGAATCCGCTCCGAAACCGCCGCCGAAGAATTGGCTGAACACATCGCCCATGTCGAATCCACCCGCAGCGGACGCCTGCGGATCATTGGGGTCCACACCCTGGTCGTACATGCGTCGCTTCTGGGGGTCCGAAAGCACCTCGTAGGCGCTGTTGACCTCCTTGAATCTATCCTCGTACTCCGGCCCGGCGATGTCCGGGTGGTACTTGCGGCTCATCTTCCGATAGGCCCTCTTGATCTCATCGTCGCTCGCCGTGCGCTCGACGCCCAAAACCTCGTAGTAATCTGCCACCGATATTCCTTCTGTGTTTCTGTGCTGGCCTATTCTTCCACAGACCCGAGTCAGCTAGGTCCCAACGGGCTTACTGTTCTTCCGCCCCGGCCAGAAAACCGGTCAGGTAGGATGCCACGGCCCGGACCGCGCTCATGGTCACTGCATAGTCCATATGGGTGGGTCCGATCGACCCGACGAAGGCGATCGGTTCATCGGTCAGATCCGCATCGTCCTCACCCGATCGTTGCTGATGGGCATGACCATAACCGGATGTCACCACCGACGCATGAACCAGCTCCGGAGTCTGGGTTTCGGTCCCGATGGCCACGCTGACCCCGTTGTTCTCGCGGGAAAGCTCGCTCTGTGCCTTCATCAGCCTCATCAGGACCACCTGTTCCTCAAGGGCATCCAGAAGGGGGGCAAGGTCTCCAATGGACACGGCCTGGCTGTGGGTCAGCTGTGAGGTGCCAGCCATGTATATTCCGCTGGTCTGCTCCTTGGTGGCCATCTCGTCGAAGACGGCGGCCAGGATGCGAAGCATGGACTTGGCGTCGGATTCGGGGTTGAAATCAGCCATGAGCTGGCATCGTTCGGCCGCCTGGGTCAGCGGCAGGTCGTGGCACTGCTCGTTGATCATGTCCGAAAGACCTGCAAGGGCATCCGGGGCTGGTTGGTGGGAGCCGTGGAGGGTGCGTTGCACGACCCTGCCGGTATCCGTGATGACAACCACCAGGACGGACCCCCTCCCCAGTCTGATCAGTTCGGATCGTCTCAGGTTCGAATGGGCCAGCGAGGGTGAGGCCACCACGGCTATCTGCCCGGTGATCTGCGCAAGGAGGCGTGCGGCGTGTTGAAGGGTGTCCTCAAGGTTGACAGACCCCGACAGGAAGACGTCTATGCCCCTGCGCTGGGCAGCGGAGAGAGGAACCACCGTGGCCAGACGATCGACAAAGTACCGGTACCCCTTCTGGGTGGGGACGCGTCCTGCCGAGGTATGGGGCTGAATCAGATAGCCCTCTTCCTCCAAGGCGGCCATATCGTTGCGGACGGTTGCGGAGCTGACCCCCAGGTGGTGGTTTCTGGTCAGGGATCCGGAACCTACTGGTTCCTGAGAGCGGATATAGTCCTCTACGACGGCGCGCAGGACCAACATGCGTCTGGTATTGGCCAATGATGCTCCTTCCGTCATGACTCAAGTCTTAGCACTCTGATTGCGAGAGTGCCAAAAGATAGCGCGAAGAGCCGAATCGTGTCGGCTCGCACCGATATCATGGGAGTGCAATGTGAAGGTAATCGAACATTTTCGACACAAGTCGAACATGGAGACCTCTCAATTGGAAGGAAAGTAGATACCATATGTCCAATTTCACATGGTCTGAACTCGACGAGCGGGCGGTCAAGATGGCCAAGGTCCTCTCAGCCGATGCCGTCGAGAAGGCCGGCAGCGGTCATCCCGGCTCACCCATCTCCCTGGCGCCCATCGCCTACACGCTCTATCAGCACTTCCTCAAGCATGATCCCAACGATCCGGACTGGGAAGGCCGCGACCGCTTCATCCTTTCGGGTGGTCATGCCTCTCTGACCCAGTATGTGCAGCTCTACTTCTCCGGATACGGTCTCACCCTGGACGATCTGAAGCGGTTCCGTACAGCAGGAACCCGGACTCCGGGCCATCCCGAGTATGGTCTCACCCCCGGCATCGAGATGACCACCGGCCCACTGGGGCAGGGGCTCGCCTCGGCCGTCGGTTTCGCCTATGGCCAGCGTTACGAGCGCGGCCTGCTGGATCCCGATGCTCCCGCCGGGCAGTCCCCCTTCGACCACAACATCTGGGTCATCTGCGGCGAAGGTGATGTTGAGGAGGGTGTCTCATCGGAGGCCAGCTCGTTGGCCGGTGACCAGCAGTTGGGCAATCTGACCGTTATCTTTGATGCCAATCACATCCAGATCGAGGGTGACACCAAGATCGCTCTGGGCGAGGATATCCTCGAGCGCTATCAGGCCTACGGCTGGTATACCGATGAGTTCAGCTTCATCCAGCCCGATGGGTCCTACAAGGAGGATACCGAAGGCCTTGCAGCCGTGCTCGAGAAGGCCCGGCAGGTAACCGATCGGCCGAAGTTCATCAAGGTCGATACCCTGATGGCCTGGCCCACCCCCGGCAAGACCAATGACCCCTCCGCCCATGGTTCCGCCCTGGGCGCCGAGGCGGTCGCCGCCTTGAAGACCACCTTGGGATATGATCCCCAGCAGTCCTTCCAGGTTGACGAGGAGGCTTTGGCCCACGCTCGTGAGGTCGCCCAGCGTGGACTCGCGGCCCACAGGGAATGGGACCGGAGCTACCAGGCCTGGCGCCAGGCCAACCCCGATAAGGCCGCTCTGCACGACAGGATTCATGCCGGCAAGCTGCCCGATGGTTTCGACAAGGCCATCGATGATCTGGAGATGAGCTTCGAGGCCGGTTCCAAGGTGGCAACGCGTAAGGCGTCCGGTGCGGTCATCAATGCCGTGGCTCCGATCATGCCCGAGCTCTGGGGAGGCTCCGCCGATCTGGGTGGGTCCAACAACACCAATATCAACGGCGCCGTGTCCTTTGCGCCGGAGTGCGATGAGACGGTGCAGTGGCCCAAGGCGAACAAGTACGGTCGTCAGCTCCACTTTGGCGTGCGTGAGTTTGGCATGGGTGCAATCACCAATGGCATCCTGCTCGGGTCGGATACCCGGCCCTTCAACGGGACCTTCTTCCAGTTCTGCGACTATGAGCGTCCTTCGGTGCGGCTGGCCGCGCTGATGGACATCCCCAATCTCTACATCTGGACCCACGATTCAGTAGCCCTGGGTGAGGATGGTCCTACCCACCAGCCGATTGAGCATCTGTCCGCCATGCGCGCCATCCCCCAGATGGAGGTTGTGCGTCCGGCCGATCAGTTCGAGACCGCCGAGGCCTACCGTGCCTTCTTTGAGAAGGACAACACCCATCCCACGGCAATGATTCTGACCCGCCAGGGTGTACCTACCCTGGAGGAGACCAGGACCAGGGCACGCGATGGTGTTCGCAAGGGAGCCTATGTTTTGGTCGATACCGAGGGTCGGCCCGACGTGTTGATCATGGCCACCGGGTCCGAGGTCCAGCACGCCGTGGCCGCCGCCAAGACCCTCGGTGAGCAGGACGTCAAGGCCCGAGTCATCTCCATGCCCTCCATGGAGTGGTTCGAGGAGCAGGACGACGACTACAAGGAGGAGATTCTCCCGGCATCCGTCAAGGCCCGCGTCTCGGTCGAGGCAGGTTTGTCCATGCCCTGGTACAAGTACCTTGGTTCCTATGGCAAGCCCGTATCCATCGAACGGTTCGGTCTGCAGGGCAGTGGTGACGAGAACATGCGTGACCTGGGCATCACCCCGGAGCATGTGGTCGAAGCCGCCAAGGCCTCCATGGAGGAAGTCCGCAAGGCCTTCTGATTCGACCCGGATCAGCCTCCGCATGCACCCGCGCGCAGGGACTGATCCATCTCCCCCTTCCGGTCGGCAATATGTCGCCGGCCGGAAGGGAATACCGAATATGGCTTCGTGGTGAAGCATACTGAATGTGTTACCGTCAAGAACCCAAAAAGGAGTTACAAGATGGCAGAAAATGCAAATACACAACGTACGAGCGACTCGGGTGTTTCAATCTGGCTGGATGATCTCAGCCGTACCCGTATCGAGTCCGGCAATCTGCAGCAGCTGATCGCCGAACGCAACGTGGTGGGCGTGACCACCAATCCCTCGATCTTCCAAAAAGCCCTGAGTCAGGTTGGTCCCTATGATGAGCAGCTCAAACAGCTGGGGCGCATCGATGTCGAGGATGCCGTACGTGAACTGACCACCACTGATGTGCGCAACGCCACCGATATCTTCCGTGAGGTCGCAGAGAAGACCGATTACGTGGATGGTCGCGTCTCCATCGAGGTGGATCCCCGTCTTGCCCACAACACCGAAGAGACCGAGAAGCAGGCCGAGCAGCTCTGGGCCAAGGTGGACCGGCCCAATGCCATGATCAAGATTCCCGCCACCCTGGAGGGTCTGCCCGCCATCACCGCAACCCTGGCCAAGGGCATTTCGGTCAACGTGACGCTGATCTTCTCCCTGGAGCGTTACCAGCAGGTCATCGATGCCTTTATCGAAGGCATGGTCCAGGCCGACAAGAACGGCCATGACCTGAAGCACATGGGTTCCGTGGCTTCATTCTTCGTCTCCCGCGTGGATACCGCCGTGGACAAGCTTCTGGAGGCCAACGGATCCGATGAGGCCAAGTCTCTGGAGGGCAAGGCTGCCGTCGCCAATGCACGCCTGGCCTACGAGCTCTTCGAGTCGGCCTTCGACAAGGACTCCCGCTGGGCTGGCCTGGAGGCCAAGGGCGCCAAGCGTCAACGCCCGCTCTTCGCCTCGACAGGAACCAAGAACCCTGCCTATTCGGACTGCAAGTATGTGGATGAGCTGGTTGCCCCACACATCGTGAACACCATGCCCGAAAAGACCCTTGAGGCCCTGGCGGCCCACGGCAACGGCTCACCCTCCATCAAGGGCACCTACGAGGAGAGCCACCAGGTCATGCAGAAGCTGGCAGACTTGGGCATCAGCATCAAGGATGTGACCGACAAGCTCGAAGCCGACGGTGTCGCAGCCTTCATCGATTCGTGGGATTCGGTCCTCTCCGACGTCCAGAAGGGTATTGATCGAGTCAACGGCTGAGAATCTGGCCGCGGGTCTTACAACCATCGGCCATCATTCTTGACCAAGGACGCAGACGAGCACCCCACCCGGTACGGATCCGGATGGGGTGCTCGTCGTTCCCTCTGTCAGAAATCCTGGTAAACCGGAACCTGATCGGTCTGTTCGCCGCTATCGAACCCACCGGTTCGGCATTTATTCGACCATCTGTTCGAGGGTGCTGATCAGGACCGGGCTATCGTCGGGCATGTTGAGTCTGATCAGGTTATTCCTGTGGACTGAACGGCCCGAGACAGCTCCAGGTCAACGTCGTCGCAGACCTCCGGGTTGTCTGCGACGAAGCCGCTGGGGGCGGAAACGGTGGTTTTGACGTTGCCATCGGCGATCAGATTCATGGTGAACGAAGCAAACCGGGGCGATCCATGGTTCCTCGGTACGTCCGGCAGACTGCCAGGCCGGGATGTACCGGTCCTGACGATCCCCTCCTCCCGGGCCACGGCCTTGGTCAGACCGACCACCTCATACGTTGTAGGGGTTATCCCTCCCTCGATGACATGCCGAGGAAGGGAGTGGGCGCTGAAAATCACCCTGGGTATCGGACCTGCCGGTCAGTTTCTTCATGCAATCAGCTGGTCCTTTCGGAAATGGAGCAGATCCCGGTGGTTCCGCCAGGACCGCATTGGCAGCTGGGTCATGCCCGAATGGGCTTCAACGGGGCCTGGCGGGCACATAGTAGCCCTCACTCGGACAGACGGAATACTGGGGCCAGGGGCAGACCGATTACCCGGGTGATGCCGTCCGTCACTATGGTGTCGATCGAGGCACTGATGAATGGGGCAATGTACTTCAATCCCTCATAGACCTTGCCGGAGTATGAGCGTCTTATCCTCCCATGATCATGCATCTGGGTCCAGCGGTGGTCGAAGGGAATTGTGTACCAGTTGGCACCCGGTAGGCGGGTTTTCGACATGGGGTAGATGCAGATATATAGGGCTTGTCCGGCGCGAGGGGGTGAAGACTGGCGTTGATATAGAGAACCAGCCACGGTCGGTCGTCGGTTCGCCGGAATAGAGACAGACCTCGGTGACGGAGACATAGGAGATCGTGGGGACCAGATGGTCGAAGAGGTGCAGCTTCTCCAATGAGGTCTCGATCTCCTGAAGTCCATCCGGCATCTCCCTGAGAATCATAAGACCAAGGTCCGCCTCCTGTCCGTTGACCCGGCACCAGTAACGGCCTCCCTTTCCCTCGTATTGAAGCCTGATACAAGAAACGGAGACCAGGACCGCGAATTCATCCAGACAGTCCTGCCGTTCCCGTGACGGCACCTGCCGGCAATTGGATCGATCGATTTTCCGGAAGAGGTGGAAGCAGAACCAACCTTCAGGACTCGGTGCGACTTGCTCGGCCATGGGCATGTTCCTTCGCTTGCACAGTGTGATGGCTGCACCCATGTACAACGCGATTGAAGACCAATCTAGCGAGTATGGGGTTTGTGCGCAGAGACCGTCTCATTGATGTGCGAATCCCACCCGGGAAATTCTGTCAGGGTGCTCACCCTCCATGTGGGACATAACAGGAAATGAAGAAATACCGGAGGTATGAGGGGGCCATCCTGCCTGCAACCGAACAACGGCATCGATTGCTTGTTCTTGTTTTACAAGTGCTTTCACACCGTGCAACCCTCCCTGGAAGGGCTGGGGATCACCGGACCATCTCACGACCCTGTCGGAGGCGGAGATCCTCCGACATTGCCTATGTCAAATCGCGTATGTCCTCCGGAGGGAATCAGATTGGGTCGATCGAATTGAAGATTCGGTCCATCCCCTCCCCCGGCTCTCAATGCCACAGATTCACGACGCGTGACCGCCCGTCCTGCCCTCTCAGGTTTTGGTCCGCAAAACGGACTTCTGACTGTCCACGGTTTCGGGAATGGATGTCGAGGCTGATGTTTCTGTGTGGATACAACCAGGGACGGAACCAATCGTCCGACCACGCCCTCTTCGAATCGACTGCGGAACCCCCTCTTACAGGGATACGCTGTGACGGCTCCCCGACCATATCGAACCTCATGATTCAGATCGGCACAGGTCACGCTTCCGCACAGGGTTCAAGCGGTACCTCCCAGGACTTGGGGACTGCTTCCACGGGCATGAAAAAGCCCCGACCGCCGGCCGGAGCGACAACTGAATCGGATCAGGCGATCTTGTACTTGGCCATCAGGCTCAGCGCGATGATGATGGCCACCCAGATCAGGGCGACGATGATGGTCAGGCGGTTCAGGTTCTTTTCCGCTACGCCCGAGGTGCCGGCGTTGGAGCCAATGCCGCCGCCGAACATGTCAGACAGCCCGCCGCCCTTCCCCTTGTGCATCAGAATCAGCAGTGTGAGCAGGATACTGGCGATAACGACAACGACTTCCAAGGCAATTTTGACAGCGGCCACGGCAACCTCCAGAACAATAGATTACTCCATATTGTACAGACACCCGGGGATGAACCCCAATCAACCCTTGGCGGCAAGACGGACGATCCGCGCGAACTCCTGTACATCCAAAGAGGCGCCCCCCACCAGGAACCCGTCCACATCGGGCTGCTGAATCATCTGGGATGCATTCTTGGATGTGACGGACCCGCCATAGAGTATCCTCACCGTCTGGCCAGCGCGGTCTCCGAACTGACGACCTATGTGCTCTCGTATGGCCTGGGCGGCGTCCTGGGCGGTCCGAGGGGTGGCCACCATGCCGGTGCCGATGGCCCAGACCGGCTCATAGGCCACAATCAGGTTCTCCATGTCGTCCTGTGACAGGTCACGGGTCACATCATTGACCTGGCCGACGGCGAATTCCAGTTCGATGCCTTGGCGACGTTCCTCGTAGCTCTCCCCCACACAGA
Source organism: uncultured Bifidobacterium sp. (assembly GCF_945269915.1). Classification (GTDB taxonomy): domain Bacteria; phylum Actinomycetota; class Actinomycetes; order Actinomycetales; family Bifidobacteriaceae; genus Bombiscardovia; species Bombiscardovia indica. The sequence continues at coordinate 12,093 of NZ_CALYOY010000018.1, forward strand.
GGATGGGCTTCATCCCCGCGGCAAGAACGGCACGGATCTGATCCACGATGTTGGCATCATCCTCCGGGTGGTACTTGCGTCGCTCGGAGTGCCCGACGATGACATAGGTGCATCCCAGCTGGGCCAGCATGTCGGCGGAGACGTCACCGGTGAAGGCGCCTTGGGAGGTGACCGAGACGGACTGGGCCCCATAACCGATCGGGAGGTTGTCGGCCTCGACCAGGACCTGGACCGAGCGCAGGGCCGTGAAGGCGGGCATCAGAGCCACCTGGCAGCGCTTGTGGTCGAAGTGGGCATCTCGCAGGAGCCAGGCCAGCTTCTGCACAAAGTAGGTGGCTTCGAGGTGGTCGAAATTCATCTTCCAATTACCGGCCACCAGGGGAATGCGTGCCATACCAGACCTTTCCAACCTCTTGATCGCGACGGGACTGCGGGACAGACGCCAATGCCGGACCACCGGATGCAAGACCCGGCGGCCCGGCATTGTCTATGAGCCGACTTTACTCCAGTACTTTCAGACCCGGCAGCTCCTTGCCCTCAAGGAACTCCAGGGAGGCGCCGCCACCGGTGGAGATGTGCGAGAAGCCATCCTCCGGGAAGCCCAGGTTGCGGACAGCGGAGGCGGAGTCGCCACCGCCGACGATGGTGAAGGCTCCTGCCTTGGTGGCGTCTACCAGACCCTGGGCCACGGCGCGGGTACCCTCGGCGAATGCCGGGAACTCGAAGACGCCCATGGGTCCGTTCCAGACCACGGTCTTGGAGTCCACGATCTTGTCGTGGAAGAGCTTCTGGGAGTCGGGGCCGATGTCCAGACCCATCTTGTCGGCGGGCATGGAGTCGGCTGCGACCACCTCGTGGGGCGAATCGGCCTTGAACTCGTCAGCCACGACGATGTCGGTGGGCAGTACCAACTCGACGCCCTTCTCTTTGGCGGTCTGGATATAGCCCTTGACGGTCTCGACCTGATCCTCCTCAAGCAGGGAGGAACCGACTTCGTGGCCCTCGGCCTTGAGGAAGGTGAAGACCATGCCGCCACCGATGACCAGGCGGTCCGCCTTGCCGAGCAGGTTCTCGATCACACCCAGCTTGTCGGAGACCTTGGAGCCTCCGAGGACAACAGTGAAGGGACGCTCGGGATTTTCGGTCGCCTTGGAGAGGGCTTTGACTTCCTTCTCGACCAGGAGACCCGCCGCAGAGGGCAGGAACTTGGCCACGGAGTAGTTGGAACCCTGGGCACGGTGGACGACACCGAACCCGTCGGAGACGAAGACTTCACCCAGCTTGGCGATCTTCTGGGCGTAGGCGTCACGCTCGGCCTCGTCCTTGCTGGTCTCTTCGGGGTTGAAGCGGACGTTCTGCAGAAGGAGCACATCGCCATCCTGCATAGCCGCAACCTTGGACTGGGCGTCAGGGCCGTAGGTGTCATCCGCCAGGGGGACTGTCACGCCCAGGAGCTCACCCAGACGGTCGGCGACCGGAGCCAGGCTGAGTTCGGGAACGACCTTGCCCTTGGGGCGGCCGAGGTGGGCCATGAGAATGACCTTGGCGCCTTGACCGCGCAGTTCCTTGATGGTGGGGAGGGCGGCCTTGATGCGACCGTCATCCTTGATGGTGGTGCCGTCCAGCGGTACATTGAAATCTGCACGCACCAGGACGCGCTTCCCCTTGAGGTCTCCGAGGCTCTTCAGTGTTTTCATGCCATTCCTTTCTTACAGCAGACATGACGAAACCGTCGGTCTGCGCAATTGCGGGCGATGAACCCCGCACTGGTACCCATGGTACTAAGGCAAGCCGACGGTTGGTGCAGGAATCAGCCCTCGTGGCCCTCGGCCTTGTGCACTTCCTTGGTCTGCTGCTTCTCCACCTTGGCGGCCAGCTGCAGAAGACGACGGATACGACCGGCGATGGCGTCCTTGGTGACGGGTGGGTCGGCCAGACGGCCCAGTTCCTCCAGGGAGGCATCGCGGTGGTCCAGACGAAGCTGTCCGGCGGCGCGCAGGTTCTCGGGGATCTCATCGCCCAGAACCTGAAAGGCCTTGGTCACCTTGGCGCTGGCCTCGACGGCGGCCTTGGCGGAACGGCGCATGTTGGCATCATCGAAATTGGCCAGGCGGTTGGCCTTGCCGCGGGATTCGCCGTCACTGCGCTTGCCGGTCCACTCCCTGGACGACTTGGGCGCACCCATCAGGTTGAGCATGCGCTCGATCACATCGGGGTCACGCAGGGTCACCCGTTCCGAGCTGCGGACCTGACGAGCCTTGGCGTTGATGCCCAGACGGCGGGCGGCGCCCACCAGGGCCAGGGCCGCTTCGGAACCAGGGCAGACAATCTCCAGGTAGGAAGCCTTGCCCGGGTCGGAGAGCTCCCCGTGGGCCAGGAAGGCCCCCCTCCAGGCGGCCTTGACCTGTGCTATGTTGCCCGAGACGATGTCGGCTGGAAGACCGCGCACCGGATGCTTGCGTCTGTCCAACAGGCCGGTTTGGAGGGCCAGGGCCCCTCCGGCCCTGAGAACCCTGACCGAGTACCGAATCGCGTTTCCGGCAGGGGTCTGTCGCTTGACCTGAATCAGATCCGAATCATGTCCATAGACGTCTTTGATGGTGTTCTGCAACCATTGTGCAGCGGGTAGGGAATCGAACTGGGCCTCCACCACGATGTGGCGTTGGATGATGTGAAGACCACCGCCAAAGCGAATCATCGCGGCGGATTGGGCTTTTTTGGCTGCGGGGAGTTCGTTGTCAATTGCGGCCAGCTCGCTTTTGACATCATCAAGTAGGGCCAAGAGCCGTCCTCCTAGGAAAAACCGTTGTTGAACACTGAGGTCCGCGCGACTCGCCGGTCGAACGGACTACCGGATTACTGTGATATCGAATAAGTTGGACAATTTCCGCCTTTGGCTATGAGTGGCGAACAGGGTCCTCAATGGGACCTATGCGGGAGCTCACGGGCCGATACGGTAACGTCCATTCCCTTGATTCTCAATCGTCTGGCCAGCTCGTCGGCCATGGCCACTGAGCGGTGCTGACCCCCCGTGCAGCCGAAGGCGATGGTGACATAGTGCTTGTCTTCCCGGGCATACCCCCTGACGGCCGTCAGGATGGCCTCGGTGTAGGCATCGATGAACTCCTTGGCCCCTTTGCTGGCCAGAACGAAATCACGTACGGCCTGGTCGTGACCGTTGAGCTCGCGCAGGTTGGGCACCCAGAAGGGGTTGGGAAGGAAGCGCAGATCCGCCACGAAATCGGCGTCGATGGGGATTCCGTACTTGAATCCGAAACTCATGATGTGGATGCCGACGGTACTGGGCCCGGAACCCAGCATGAGCTCGTAGAGTCGGGTCGAGAGGTCGTGGATGCTCAGGGCCGAGGTGTCAATGACCATGTCGGCCCGTTCCTTGAGGTTGGCCAGGAGTTTGCGCTCCTCGTGAATGCCATCGATCAGCCGACCGGAACCCTGGAGGGGGTGGGGACGCCGGACGGATTCGAATCGCTTGACAAGAACCTGGTCGGAGGCGTCAAGGAAGAGAATGCGACATTTGACTCCCAGATCATCCAGGTGGCCCAGGACGGCCGAGAGGTCGTCGAAGTAGGATCGGGACCGTACGTCGATCACTGTGGCCAGACGATGCAGGGAGCTGCCTGAGGAGGTCATCATGTCGACCAGGGGAACCAGGAGACGGGGCGGCATGTTGTCGACCACATACCAGCCCATGTCTTCCATGGAATCGGCAGCCCGTGAACGTCCGGCTCCGGACATGCCGGTGATCAGCATGACCTCGAATCCCTGGAAGGGTGGAATGGGTTCGCCCTTGGATTCGGACGGGGTCTCGTCGGTGCTCATTGTGTCTCCTTCTTCAGTTCGCGGTCCATGGCCCCCACCGGGACGGCATCCAGGGGGTTGCAAGTCATTTGGGCCACCTGTCTGACCGCCTGGTAGAGCAGCATCCGGTCTCCGCTGATGGCCTGGCCTCCGGTCCGTCGTTTCCAGGATTGGATGAGTCTGGTGGGGCGAGGCCGGTATACGACGTCCAGGAGGAGATGGTCCGCCCCGGCATCTGCAGGACCGGATTCATCCCGCGCTGTCCTGCCGGTTCCAAGGGTGGGCCTGTCCAGGAGATCGGCCATGGGATCTGCCGCATGGGCGGGCAGGGTCGAGACCACCAGGTCGGCCCGGCAAAGCAGGTCAGCCACACGGTTCCTTTCATCCATACCATGAGGGGTACCGACGGTAATGCCCAACCCACCGGCCAGGTCGATCATCCTTGTGGTCCTGCCGGGATGGCGGGCCACCAGATCCAACTGGTCGACACCGAGGAGACCAAGGGCGCAGAGGGCGGATTCGGCTGTGTTTCCGTTGCCCAATATCAGTCCATGCAGGTGGTTCCGGGAGGGGGCGACGGGTTGACCATCCGACACGGCCTTGATGATGTCGATGGCCTGGTCGGGTTCCGTCAGGGATCCGGCGACCTCCATAAAGGCGCAGACGATCCCTTCAACGTCGGTGTTGGTCAGGCTGATGGCCGGTCGGCCGCCATGGTCCCCGGACCGGTCCCAGGAGAGGACGGCTGTATTGGACACACCTAGGATGTGGGCCCATCGATCGCGGAAGGTGCCCATGGGGCCGATGGTCTTCTTCAGGGGCATGGTCAGGCTGAGCCCGGCCCAGCTGGAATCGAGGGAGTCGATGAACCTGTCGAGGGTCTCCTGGGTGACCCGACGGCGTTCGTACTCCCAACCGTCCAGCCCCATGGCCCCATAGGCGGCCCGATGAAGAATGGGCGAGAGGGAATGGTCGATGGGGTCGCCCAGCACCGCGCAGCGTCGCTCCACCTGATCCATCGCTCCTCCTTACTTGGTCTCAAGCGGCGGACAGAACCGCTTCTGCCCCGGGCCCAGTCTACTCGGTGGCGGGCTCCTGTTCCCGGGACTGCTCGGAGCTGGCATCGTCCTGGTGGAGGGCCTGGTAGATGGAAGCCGCCTTGGCCTGGCCGATCCCCTTGACTCCCTCCAGATCCTCCAGGGTGGCCGCACGCATCTTCCTGACCGATCCGAAGTGGTTGAGGAGGCGCTTCTGGTAGGCCTGGCCGATTCCTGGAATGTCGTCCAGGGCGGACCGGAGGGCACCCTTCCGCCTGGTCTGGCGGTGGTAGGTGATGGCGAATCGATGGGATTCGTCACGGACCCGTTGCAGGAGGTACATCCCCTCGGACTGGCGCTTGAGGATGATCGGGTAGTCGTCATCCGGCACCCAGACCTCTTCAAGTCGCTTGGCCAGACCACACAGGGCCACGTCATCCACGTCACAGTCGTGCAGGGCCTTGGCCGCTGCCCTGACCTGGGGTTTGCCGCCGTCGACGACGATCAGGTTGGGCTTGTAGGCGAAGTGGCGGGCCGAAGTGTTCTGCTGGACGACGGCCTCCCTGGTTTCCGGGTCCTCGCCCAAGCCATCCTTCCGGTCCGCCGTCTCATCGGACCTCTTATTCTGTTTGACCGTATGCTCCGCTTCAAGACTGTCACCGCTGTCACCGGCGATGTTGCCGTGGTGGAAGCGCCGGGTCAGGGTCTCATAGATGGCGCTCGTATCGTCCACGGCCCCCCGCCCGTCCTTGCCGCGGATGGCGAAGCGGCGGTATTCGGCCTTCTTGGGGATGGCATCCTCGAAGACCACCATGGAGGCTACCTGGAACTGGCCGCCGACTGTGTTGGAGATGTCGTAGCATTCAATCCGCAGTGGTGCCCGGTCGAGCCCCAGGGCTTTGGCCACGTCGTTCATGGCGTCCGTCCGCGCGCCGATGTCGCCCATGCGACTCATCTTGCTGCGTTGGAGGGCCTGGCGGGCATTGGCGTTGGCACGGTCCATCAAGGACTTCTTCTCGCCCCGGCTGGCCACACGGATCCTGACCGAGGATCCCCTGAGCCCCCGCAGCCACTCCTCCAGGGAGTCGGTCCTGGAAGGCCGGATGGGAACCACCACTTCCGGGGGCACGGGTGATATGGGGGCCAGGAGGTCGGCCCTGCCGGTCTGCTCCTGATGGGTGTTCCGCTTCTTGGTTGCCCGGGCCCTGGCCTCGGCATCCAGGGCGGTGACCCTCTGGGTGGACCCCATGGCATCCCTGGCCTGGCTGATGGTAACGCCCGAGTCCTCCTCATCCGGTGACTCCAGGGCCACCTCCTGGTGGGGACCCGTGGTTGCCATCTCGCTGTTGGTCTCGTTCATCAGGTCCGAATAGACCTGGACGATCAGGTCGCCGATCAGATCGGCATCGGAGACGTCCTCGACCCGTTCCACACTCCAGTTCCGCTCACCACGGATGGCACCGGCCCTGACGAAGAAGGCGTGGACGGAGGCCTCGAGCTCATCGGAGGCGACCCCGAAGACATCTACATCAACGTTGGACCCGAAGGCCACCGCGTTCTGTTCGATGACCGTGTCCAGCATGGCAATCTGGTCCCTCAGACGGGCGGCCTTTTCGAAGTCCAGGTCATCGCTGGCGCTCTTCATCTGGCGGGTCAGCTTGGCCCGGTAGGGTTTGCCCAGACGACCGGTGATGACTCCGGTCAGTTCCGCACAGAGTCTGCGGTGCTCCCGGGGACTGATCCGGCCGACGCAGGGTGCCGAGCACTTGCCGATCGAGGCCAGGAGGCAGGGTCGGCCGCTCAGTTCGGCCTTATGAAAGACACCGGCCGAACAGGTTCGGACCGGGTAGGTCTTGAGTAGTCCATCCAGGGTATGTCGGACGTCCCAGACCTTGGCGTAGGGGCCGAAATACCTGGTGTCGCGCCGCTTGCGGACACGCGTCATCCACACCCTGGGGACCTTCTCCCCCACGGACACGGCCAGGTAGGGGTAGGTCTTGTCGTCCCGGAAGACCACGTTGAAGCGGGGGTCGAACTCCTTGATCCAGGTGTATTCCAGGGTCAGGGATTCCAGCTCGGTGGCCACCACGGTCCACTCCAGGCTCCGGGCCGTCAGGACCATGGTCTGGGTGCGGGGGTGGAGGTTGGCCAGGGGCTGGAAGTAGTTGGTCAGACGGTTGCGGAGGTTCTTGGCCTTGCCCACGTAGATGACCCGGCCATCCCCGTCGCGCCACTTGTAGACACCGGGCTGGGCGGGGATGTCTGAGGTCTTGGGACGGAAACCGTCACGGGTGTCACCGAGCAGGGGGGCGCCGTTCCTGTTCAGCCCGACCGATACGTCCTCTTCCGGAAGGGACCCGGTCCGGGCATCGGCTTCGAGCGCACGGGCGGTCTTTCGCCAGACCTGTGGCGTGTGACGTTCGAAGCAGCTGCGCGTCATGGTTACCTCATCCTTCACTGTGCCTTGGTGGTCTTGGATCCCTTGGAGGCCTTGGCTACCCTGTCGGCATCCAGCAGGGGCTTCAGATAGCGGCCTGTCCAGCTGCCGGGGTTGGCCGCCACCTGCTCAGGGGTACCCTGGGCCACGACCGTGCCGCCTCCGTCACCGCCCTCGGGGCCAAGGTCGATGATCCAGTCGGCCGTTTTGATCACATCGAGATTGTGTTCGATGACGATGACCGTATTGCCCTTGTTGACCAGTCCCTGCAAAACCTTGAGGAGCTTGCGGACATCCTCGAAGTGGAGGCCGGTGGTGGGCTCGTCCAGGATGTAGATGGTCTTCCCGTCAGACCGCTTCTGGAGCTCGGTGGCCAGCTTGACCCTCTGGGATTCCCCGCCTGAAAGGGTCGGTGCCGGCTGGCCCAGACGGATGTAGCCCAGGCCCACCTCGACCAGGGTGTCCAGGTAGCGGGAGATGGAGGGGTATGCCTTGAAGAACCGTGCCGCCTCCTCGATGGGCATATCGAGCACGTCCGAGACGGTCTTCCCGTTGTAGGTGACCTCCAGTGTCTCCCGGTTGTAGCGCTTGCCATGGCAGGTCTCGCACTGCACATAGACGTCGGGCAGGAAGTTCATCTCGATCTTGATGGTCCCGTCCCCGTGGCAGGTCTCGCAGCGCCCGCCCTTGACATTGAAGGAGAAGCGGCCTGGCCCATACCCGCGGACCTGGGCCTCGGGGGTCTTGGCGAAGAGCTGGCGGATCTTGTCCCAGACACCGGTGTAGGTGGCCGGATTGGACCGTGGTGTGCGGCCGATGGGATTCTGGTCGACGTGAATGACCTTGCGCAGCTGGTCGACCCCCTCCACCCTGGTGTGCTTGCCGGGTACGATACGGGCGTTGTTGAGCTTGTCGGCAAGGACCGGGTAGAGGATGGAGTTGACCAGGGTGGACTTGCCCGAACCCGAGACCCCGGTGACCAGGGTCATGACACCGAGCGGGAAGGAGACCTTCAGATCCTTCAGGTTGTTCTCCCGGGCACCGACCACGGTCAGCTGCCTGGTCTTGCGGACCTTGCGTCGGGTCCTGGGCACCTCGATTCGCCTGCGACCTGCGATGTAGTCGCCGGTGATGGACCTGGCGGCCTTGACCAGATCCTTGGAACGGCCGGAGAAGATGACCTCTCCCCCGTGTTCGCCGGCACCGGGGCCGATGTCGACCAGCCAGTCGGCCTGCCGGATCGTGTCCTCGTCGTGTTCGACCACAATCAGGGTGTTGCCCAGGTCACGCAGTCGCTGCAGGGTGCGGATCAGGCGGTCGTTGTCACGCTGGTGGAGACCGATGGAGGGCTCGTCCAGGACATACATGACCCCGACCAGACCGGAGCCGATCTGGGTGGCCAGACGGATGCGCTGGGCCTCCCCGCCGGACAGTGTGGCCGCGGCACGGGACAGGGTGAGGTAGTTCAGACCCACGTCATTCAGAAAGCGCAGGCGGGCCCTGATCTCCTTGAGGACCTCCCCGGCGATCTTGGCCAGGGCCCCCTCCAGGTGGAGATTGTCGACCCATTCCAGGCTTTTGGCGATGGGCATATCGCAGGCCTGGGCGATGGAGAGTCCGTCGACCGTCACGGCCAGGACCTCCGGCTTCAGGCGCTTGCCGTGACAGACCTGACAGGGCACCTCGCGCATGTACGACTCGTAGTACTGCTTCATGGGTTCCGAGTCGGTCTCGTCATGGCGGCGCATCAGGGTGCGGACCACACCCTCGAAGCCGGTTGAGTACTCACGCAGGCGGCCCCAACGATTCCGGTAGGACACGTCAACCTTGAAGTCATGCCCGTACATGACCGCGTGGCGAACATCCTCGGGCAGGTCCCTCCAGGGGGTCTTCATGGAGAAGCCCATCTCCTTGGAGAGGGCATCCAGGAGGTGACCGTAGAACCGCTGTTGGGTCTTGGTGCCGCTCCAGGGTTCGACCGCCCCGTCCTTGAGGCTCTTGTCCGGGTCGGGCACGACAAGTTCGGGGTCGATCTCCAGGCTGAAGCCCAGACCGGTGCAGGCCGGGCAGGCACCATAGGGGGCGTTGAAGGAGAAGGTGCGGGGTTCGATCTCGTCCAGTTCCAGCTCGTGTCCGTTGGGGCAGGATCGCTTCTCGGAAAAGGGCTGACGCCGGGCGGGATCCTTGGGGTCCAGGTCAACGAAGTCGACCACGATGATGCCGTTGGCCAGACGGAGTGCCGTTTCCACGGAGTCGGTCAGACGCTGGCGGGCCGTCGGCTTGATGACCAGACGGTCCACCACCACCTCGATGGTGTGCTTCTTCTGCTTGGCCAGCCTGATCTTTTCGGAGAGCTGGTGCATCTCCCCGTCGATGATGGCACGGGAGTACCCGTCGGATCTGAGGAGTTCCAGGGTCTCGACGAACTCACCCTTGCGCCCCTTGGCTATGGGGGCCAGGATCTGGAAGCGGGTCCCCTCGGGTTTGCCCATGAGGGTATCGACGATCTGCTGGGGGGACTGTGCCCGGACCTCCTCACCGCAGACCGGGCAGTGCGGTATGCCGGTGCGGGCGTAGAGGAGCCTCAGATAGTCATAGACCTCGGTGATGGTGCCCACGGTCGAACGCGGGTTGCGGTTGGTGGTCTTCTGGTCGATGGAGACGGCGGGGCTCAAACCTTCGATGAAGTCCACGTCCGGCTTGTCCATCTGCCCCAGAAACTGACGGGCGTAGGCCGAGAGGGATTCCACATACCGGCGCTGCCCCTCGGCGAAGAGGGTGTCGAATGCCAGGGAGGACTTGCCGGACCCGGACAGACCCGTGAAGACCACCATGCGGTTGCGGGGTATGGAGAGGTTGACGTTCTTCAGGTTGTGGGCTCGGGCGCCCTGGATGACGATCTTCCTGTCGTTGGGCACCTGTGAGAGGTCCGCCACCAGGGAGCCCCTGGCCTCGACCATCCGCGGCTGTTCGATCGCCGGTTCCACCTGTGCTGATGCCTGATTCTTCTGGTCCACTTGTTCCCGTCCGCTTCCCTAGCCTGCTAATACCGTAAGCCTGCCCATGATACCGCCTGGAGGGAATAATTCGAACATGTGTTCGATGACGGCGAATCGTCATCAGGCCCGGCAGGCGTTCAGGCAACACCCACGCTGGTGGTCGTTGACGATTCCGGTGGCCTGGAGGAAGGAATGGACCGTGACCGGGCCGACGAATTTGAAGCCCGACCCCTTCATGTCCTGACTCACGATTTCGGACAGGTGGTCGTACCGCGGCGTGGAAAGGTCGCTCGGATAGTCGTGGTTGATGGTCTTCCCGCCGGTGAAGGACCAGCAGTACCGGTCGAACCCCTCACCCGGAAAGGCATCCGCAATCACCCCGGCATTGGCTATGGTGGCTTCGATCTTGCGTCGGTTCCTGATGATGGTGGAGTCCTGGACCAGCCGTTCCACGTCGGTCAGGTCATACCCGGCCACGGTCAGGATATCGAAGTCCGCAAAGGCCCTACGCAGGGCCTGCCTGCGGTGGAGTATCAGCTGCCAGCTCAGTCCGCACTGGAAGATCTCCAGGCTGAGCATCTCGAAGAGGGCCCGGGACCCATGGGTCGGCAATCCCCACTCCTGGTCGTGGTAGGCACGGATCTGGGGGTCATTCCCCTGGGCCCAGTCACAGGCCATCCGTGACGATTCCGGTTCGTTCAAGACGCTTCCGGGATTTCCACCCATGGCTGCCTCCCCGATTGTGCCTGGTCGGATTCCGGTGGGTTCATTACAGCTCCGGAGCCCTCTCCCAGCATACAGTTGAGCTATGAACGGGATGGTCCGGCCCCGGGGTTGACTCCGAACAGGCGTGTCTGGCCGGACCGGAGAGGAGCAGACAGGATGAACGACAAGGGCAGGACCGGCGATGGGGATCAGGCTTCAGACAATCCCCGCAGACTCTGGTCCGAAGGCAGGAAGGATCCGGTGGAGGAGGCCCGACGGACCTCACCGGCCATGCGCGAGCAGGAGGCGGCAGAGTCCTCGGGGAAGGACCGTGCTTCAGGATGGCAGGGTCGGCCGGAACCCGGCAAAAGGGACGAAAAGCCATCGGAGGCCTCCGACAGGAAGTCGAACCCGTCGGATGACAAGAATGCGGTTGGTTCTGCCTCGACCGTAGAGGCCGCAGGCGGACAGTCCGGGAATTCAGCAGGCACAAAGAAGACGTCCGGACCCGTCGGGAAGGGTCGTGCTGAACAGTCGGAGAAGCGGGAAACCAGGGAGGGCGACCATGATGAGAAGGAAGGCCGCTCCTGGAAGCTTTTCGAGGACGTGCTCCTCTGGGCCGCATGGTTGGTCATGGTGGCCTTCAATGGGTATGCGGAAGTATTCAAGTTCAACGGGACCACGACCGGAGCGATTGCCAAGAGCGTCGATGTCTGGCTCATGCCGGCCGGATACGTCTTCGCCATCTGGGGGGTCATCTACATCGCCCTGGCCATATGGCTGGTGAGGTTCTGCCTGGCCGGGCCCAGCAGGAAGAAACTGGGCTTCCTCCCCTTCACGCTGAGCGGCCTGATCTTCGTGGCCACCTGCTGCCTGAACATCGCATGGCTGATCTTCTGGCACCTGGAGCAGGGATTGATCTCCCTGATCGTCATCGCCGTTCTGACCTTCCTGGTATGGATGCTCTACGCCCTGGTCAGGCGTGATGCCACCAAGGCCGGCACCCCGGTCGTGGCCAAGACCCTGGACTGGGCGCCCCTCTCCCTCTACGGCTCCTGGCTGAGCGTGGCCACACTGGTCAACGCCGCCTATGCCATCATCAGGTCCGACACCAGGGTTTCCAATATCCTGCAGGGCTTCGCCACCGTAATCGTCGTCGGACTCCTCCTGGCCCTGGCCTTCCTGATGATGCAGAAGATGAGCGACTGGGTCTTCGGCCTGGTGGTCATCTGGGCCTGCCTGGGCATCGGCATCAGAATCTTCTCCTTCATGGCCGCCCTGGGTGTTCTGGTGATAGCCATGACCGCAGTCGGCGCCCTGATCATCTACTTCCCCTGGAACAGGTTCACACTGGCCAGACGTTGACCCCAGAGCCAAGCCCGCCGACCCAAGGGACCGGTACTTGCTACCATGGTCCCTTGGGTCGGACCATATCGACCGACCATCATTCGATTGCAACCATCTGGAAAGAGGGGTCGGGCGCGGCATGGCTATCGAGGCACAGGGACTTGAGATCCGTATCGGCGCCCGCCTACTGCTGCAAGCCACCGATTTCCATGTCAGCAAGGGGGACAGGATCGGTCTGGTCGGGCGCAACGGTGCGGGCAAGACCACACTGACCCGGGTCATCACCGGTGACATGCTCCCCTCGGCCGGCAAGGTCAGGGTGAGCGGCCAACTGGGCTACCTACCCCAGTCGACCCATACGGGAGACCCTGCGCAGAGCGCCCTGGACCGGGTCATGAGCGCTCGCGGCATCGCCACGACCATCCGGCGCATGCGCAAGGCCGAGACCGACATGACCAATCCAGATCCGAAGATCATGGAAAAGGCCATGAAGCGATATGACAAGGCCCAGCAGGACTTCGAGAACGCCGGCGGGTATGCGGCCCAGTCCCAAGCCATTGTCATGGGCGAAAGCCTGGGACTGAGCCAGGAGACCCTGAAACAGTCCCTGGGGACCCTCTCCGGCGGTCAGCGCCGACGCATTGAGCTGGCCCGGATTCTGTACTCGGATGCAGACACCCTGATCCTGGATGAGCCCACGAACCACTTGGACGCCGACTCCATCGAATGGCTCAAGGACTATCTGCGAAAGTTCGAGGGCGGATTCCTGGTCATATCCCATTCCACCGAGCTTCTGGACGAGACCGTCAACCGGGTCTGGCACCTTGATGCCCAGAGGGCCAGCATCGACATGTACTCCATGGGGTGGAAGGCCTATCTCAAGCAGCGGGTGGTGGATGAGGAACGCCGCCGCCGTGAACGCGAGGTGGCCGAGAAGAAGGCCGACCGGCTCATGAAGCAGGGTATCCGCCTGCACGCGAAGGCCACCAAGGCCGTGGCCGCCCAGAACATGATGCGACGGGCACAGCGGCTGCTGGATACCACCCAGGAGGCCGAGAGGGCCGAGAAGGTTGCGGATCTGCGCTTCCCCGAACCGGCGCCCTGCGGGAAGACCCCGATCATGGCCGAGGACCTGTCCAAGGCCTACGGGTCCAACATCGTCTTCGCGGGAATCAACCTGGCCATCGACAAGGGGTCCCGGGTGGTCATCCTGGGCTATAACGGAGCCGGCAAGACCACCACCCTTCGGCTCATGGCCGGAATCGAGCAGCCCGATACGGGCCGGGTGGTCCTGGGACACGGGGCCAAGATCGGCTACTTCGCCCAGGAACACGACACCCTGGATGAATCCGTCTCGGTCCTGGAGAATCTCCAACAGGTGGCCCCCGACCTGGACAACACCCAGGCCAGAACCATCCTGGGATCCTTCCTCTTCTCCGGGGAGGATGCCATGAAGCCCACCAAGGTCCTTTCGGGCGGCGAAAAGACCAGACTGGCCCTGGCCACCCTGGTGACCAGCAGGGCCAATGTGCTCCTCCTGGACGAGCCCACCAACAATCTGGACCCGGCCTCCAGGGAGGAGATCCTCAAGGCCATCGCCAAGTACGAGGGTGCCATCGTCCTGGTCACCCACGATGAGGGTGCCGTCAGGGCCCTGAACCCCGAGCGGGTCCTGCTCATGCCCGATGGGGACGAGGACCTCTGGAACGACGGGTACCTTGACCTGGTGGCCGAGGAATGATCAGGTAGTCAGGCAATCAGCGGATTCCGGCCTTTCGATCTCCTCAGTCGTCTTCACCCAGGACCTGCACGGCCCTGACCCCACCGGTGCGGCCGATGGACTCGACAAGTTCGGTCACATCCCCCTTGCCCAGGATATTCACGGTAACTTCCGCCCCCCGCCAGTTGTCGCGAGAGACCTCATGGGTGGTCAGAACGCGGGATTCGAATCCCATCCGAGTGGCCTGGATCAGGGATTCGCGCAGGGACCCCTGGCCGTTTTCGTAGATGATCCGCAGAATCGTATTCTGCCTGTTGCGCAGGAGCCACTTCAGGATGGGTGCCACGACCAGGACCGCGAAGAAGTAGAAGATCACGGCGAGGATGGCCACCGAGAACATCTGTACCCCACAGGCCATACCCACGGCGGAGGCAACCCAGATGGCGCTGGCCGTGGTCAGTCCCCGGACCGAGTCATGGTTGAAGAAGATGACGCCGGCCCCGATGAATCCGATGCCAGATGCCACCGAGGCCGCGATCCTGGAGGCATCCCAGGAATAGTTGCCGGTCGCCGCCTGGATGCCGTAGAGGGAGACCATGGTGAAGAGGCAGCTGCCGATGCCCACCAGGATATGGGTGCGGATGCCTGCATCATGCTTGAGGAACTCACGCTCAAAGCCGATCAATCCACACAGGACAACCGTCATGACCAGTGCCATGATCTGCCCGGTATCGGGCGAGGAGAATCCCTGCATATCATCACTCCTTTGGAAGGGCTTCGACAATGTGCCCGACCCTAGTTCCTTTTCGCGACAAGATTCGGCTCCTTGGGGAGGGCCAGCCCGTGAAAGGCCCGCCATGCCGCCCCTGAAAAATAGAGGATGGAGCGACCAATCGGATAGACTGGAGAGCCGGGGGCATTTACCACGGTGACACCGGAGCGGTAAGGAGAGTGCGAGCATGAAGCCGTTGCTTGAAGACAGGAACCGGACGTATGGGGACCTGACCACCAAGGCCTACAGTGCCGATACGATCAGGTCACTGGAGGAACCCTTCCTGGAAGACGGGGTACCCCTGATGCGGATGGCGGCGGGATCCCTGGCCGTGGTGGCCGGCATCATGCTGGACCAGGCCGATATCGACCCCACCGAGGCACGGATCGTCCTCCTGGCCGGGGCCGGGAACAACGGGGGAGACGGACTCTACGCCACGGCGGACCTGGCCAGACACGGGACCGATGTGACCGTGGTCGCCACCGGTCGCAGCCTGCACCAGGGGGGCGTGGAGGCCCTCCTCAGGGCAGGCGGTGTGGTCATGGCCCTGGACCCACTGGCAGTCATTCCCGACTGTGACGTACCTGAGGGGTCGGACCAAGCCGCGGAGGCCCTGGCCCAGGCCGTGGAACTGTGCCAAAACGCCGATCTGGTCATCGATGCCATGACCGGCATAGGCCTCAGGGGTGCCCTCCGGGGGATACCGGAAGCACTGGCCGCCGACCTGGGTGAAGACGGCTCCCTCCCCCGGGGATCTGCCTTCACCCCGGGGGTGGACCGGCAGACCCCCCTGGTTCTGGCGGTAGACACGCCGTCCGGTGTGGATGTAGACAGGGGAACCCTGCCAGGGGCCTATATCCCCGCTGATGTCACCGTGACCATGGGAGCCCTCAAGCCCTGCCTGATGCTTCCCCCCTCCGCCTATGTCTGCGGCCGTGTCGTCCTGGTGGACTTCGGGTTCGACACCTCGGCCCTGGCTCCGACCGTGGAATGCATGACCGCCCGTGACTGTGCCGGGCTCCTGCGCGCCCCCCGGATTGACGACACCAAGTACAGCCGCGGTGTGGTCGGTCTGGTCACCGGATCGAACCGGTACCATGGTGCCGCACTCCTTTCGTCCACGGCTGCCGCCAATGCCAACGTGGGCATGATTCGCTACCAGGGCCCCGACGGCGTGGGTCAACTCATTCTTGGCTCCATACCTGAGGCCGTCCTGGGCACGGGACGGGTGGAATCCTGGGTTTTGGGCTCAGGGGTTCCCACCCAGGCCGCCCTGGACCGGATGGGCGGGGGAAAGACCGACGACGGGGATGGGCAGCGTGACCTGATCGCCTCTCTGCTGACCAGGCAGGCCCAGGACGAGGAGGAGGGACGTGCCGGAACGGCCCCGGCCATGGTCATCGATGCGGGTGCCCTGGATCTGGTGCCCGATAGGATCGGGCCCCAGGCCGCGCTGACCCCGCATGCCGGAGAGATGGCCTCCCTCCTTCAGGCCCATGGACAGCGTGTGGATGTGGACCAGGTCCTGGACAGACCTGTCCATTGGGCCATCCGCGCCTGGGAACTGACAGGTGCCACCATCCTTCTCAAGGGGGCGGTGACCCTGGTGGTCGGCGACGACGGGACAGGACAACCCAGGGTCATGACCAGCGGGTTCGGGCCGGCATGGCTTTCGACCGCCGGCTCCGGCGATGTGCTTTCGGGGACCATCGGAGCCCTGCTTGCCCAGAACGCCGATCTGATCCAGGATGAACCGGCCTCCATGGTCGATCTGGTTGCAGCCGGAGCCTACCTGCATGGGCTGGCAGGGTCCCTTGCCGCCGATTCCCTCCAGTCGGGCTGGGATGTGCCCCTGGTCTTCCAGCCCAGGAATCCCCAGTCCTTCCTGGACCAGATCCAGGAGGATGCCAGCCACAGGACAACCACCGGGTACGGTCCCCTGGGCCACCCCATCCGTGCCTCCGAGGTGGCGGAGCACCTGCCCCAGGCCATCGGCCTGCTTCTGAGCCAGGGAACCCAGGGTTCAGGTTCGGACGGTGGCGGAAACAACCAGACCAGGGAGACCTCCCTCTTCTTCGAGCACAGCTCGCTCTGGTTCTGAGGATTCGTCAGGTGGGAGTATGGTCGGGCTTGACCATCCCCGAGGGTAAAGGAGCCGGCTCATGGATGCCAGATTGATAGTGATGCGTCATGGTGAGAGCACTTGGACCCAGAAGTCAGTCAACCGTTTCGCGGGATGGGTCGATGTTCCCCTGACGGCCCGTGGTCGTGACCAGGCCGGACAGGCCGGCAGGCTCCTCTCCGAGGCCGGGCTCAGTCCCGATCTTATATTCACGTCCCTCCTCTCCAGGGCCATATGGACCGCCGATATCGTTCTGGACCTGATTGACCGGGCCTGGATTCCCGTGGAACGGACCTGGAGACTGAATGAACGGCACTACGGGGCCTTCCAGGGTGAGACCCGACCGGCCATGCTGGAGCGGTACGGAGAGGAAGAATTCCGGGCCTATCGACGTTCCTTCGATGTTCGGCCACCGGACATCGACCTCGCCTCCCCATACTTCCAGGGGGATGACCCCAGATATGCACCGACCATGCAGGACCACCTGGACACGTTTGACCCGGCGGGGATCAGGGCTGAATGCCTGAAGGACCTCCTGATCCGGCTGGAACCGTACTGGCGCGCCAGGATTGCCCCTGCGCTCCGGAATGGTGCCACGGTCCTGGTCGTCACGCATGGGTCCGTGGTCCGGGCCCTGATCAAGGAGTTGGAAGGGGTCGGCGACCAGGATATCGCCTCCATCAATGTGCCCACCGGGGTTCCCATGGTCTACGAATTCGGAACCGATGTCCGTGGTGAGCTACGCGTGAAGGGCAAGGGCCGGTACCTGGACCCACAGGCGGCCACCAAAGGCATGCAGGAGACAGCGGACCTGGGGCGGGGTGCCAAGGGGTGAGTCGGGTATTCCAGCCGTAACGGACCTGGTATAGATTTGGTGGCATGACACTGCTCCAGCTGCGCTATATCGTTAAAATCGTCGAATGCGGTTCCATGAACGAGGCCTCCCATGAGCTCTACATATCCCAGCCGGCCCTGAGTTCTTCGGTCAAGGAGCTGGAGAACGAACTGGGAATCGAAATCTTCACCCGCCACTCCCAGGGAATCGCCCTGACCGTTGACGGGGCTGAGTTCCTGACCTATGCGCGGCAGATCCTGGATCAGACCGACCTCCTCGAGGCCCGCTACAAGCAGGTCAAGCCCCGCAAGCAGCTTTGCCGGGTCTCCACCCAGCACTACATGTTCGCCGTCGAGGCCTTCGTGGAGATGATCAACTCGATCGACTCCGAGGAGTATGAGTTCACGATCAGGGAGACCAGGACGCGGGAAATCATCGACCAGGTGTCCACCCTCCAATCCGAAATAGGCATCATCTATGAGTCCGACTTCAACCGTCAGGTCCTTTCCAAGATGATGCGCGAGAAGCACCTGGACTTCCATCCCCTCTTCAAGGCGGATCTGCATGTCTTCCTTGCGCGTACCAACCCCCTGGCCAACCGGAGGGTCCTGACCATGAAGGACCTGGACCCCTATCCCTTCCTCCAGTACGAGCAAGGGGATGAGGGATCCTTCTACTTCGCCGAGGAGGCGGTCTGGCCGGACTATTCCCCCAAGCAGATCAACGTGACCGACAGGGCCACCATGCTCAACTTCATCGTTGGCCTCAACGCCTACACGGTCTGCACCGGCATCGACAACGAGGATCTGAACAACGAGAAGATCGTCAGTGTCCCCTTGGAATCGGACGAGTCGATGCTGCTGGGCTGGATCGTCAACAGCCGGACCAAGATATCACACGCGGCCGAGCTCTACCTGGACAAGCTGCGGGATGTGGTGGCCAACCATGGGTACTCCCTCATCGAGTAGGGGCAGCACTGACGGTACGTCATGACATTGGCCGGTCGGTCAAATCGCCGGAACGCAGAACCGGGGACGGCCATGTACAGCCGGGCGCCCCGGTCCCTCCACCTCCACGACCGGAGGTGGAGGATTGCGGTCAGAACGGGAGGGGTTTCCCCTCGGAGCCGATGGACGGAGTCGTTCCGCGCCTGCCCACCTGGGATGCGTCCAGACCCAGGGACTTGACCAGGGTCGAATCCAGGTGCCCCAGGCCTCCGGAAGCCTTGCCGGCAGCACTGATATCCCAATGACGGCCATTGATCAGGATGGTCGGAGTGGTGAATTCACCCTTGGAGTCCTTGGCGTCCTTTCGGGTGATGGTGTAATCGTTGACCTTCTTGACCCAGTCCTGGTAACGCCCATCGGCAAACCGGGCGGTGACGGATTCCGGCACGCCTGCCTTTCCTGCCTGATCGGCCAGTTGCTGGTCGGTCACCGGCTTGTAGGACTCCTCATCGGGTTGGAAACCCTCCTCGAAGATTGCGGACTCAAAGGCCAGGAAATGGTCGGGGTCCTCTTCGGCCACAGTGGCCAAGGCGTTCCCCACCCGGGTCGAGTAGTGGTCGCTTGAGACCTTGTCCAGGAAGTTCAGGAAGGTGTAGGTCACGGTGATCTGTCCGGCCTCGACCATCTTCTCCAGCCTGGGGTCGATGACTCGTCCCACCTTCCCGCACCAGGGGCACATGGGATCCACGAAGACATGGACGATGGGGACCCCGGGCTCCTTCCTGCCCATTCCCTTGGCTGATATGGTCAGACCGCCCTCCTTGTCGGCCACGGAGGGCTTCACCTTGACGGCCTGGAGTTCCTCGTAGGCCTTCCTGCTGCCGGTCGGCCCCTGGGTCGGTGCTGCCTGGGATGCCCGGGCCTGGGCCTCCTTGTCGGCCTGACCCTTCCGGTGCCAGGAGAAGAGGCCGCCGGCCAGGACCGCCAGGACCGCAACCAGGGCGATTGCGGAGATGATGATGCTCCTGTTCTGCCTGCCGACGAGGGCCTGTGCCTGTTCGGGTTGTTCGTTCGGTTCCACTGGGTTCGTGTCCATAAGGTCCTTCGTTGTATGTCGGGACCCCGCCCGGGCGGGGTCACCCTGGTCAGGCCACCGGCCGGCGGCATGTTTTGACCTGCACCAATCTACACCAGGTCAGGCCCCGTATCTGGCCAGGTAGTCCTTGGCGGCCGATGCCACCCGATCATCCAGGAGGGGCCGGCCCCGGTCGTCTTTCATGGTGCCTGCAGCCTGGAAGATCTGATAGACGTTGACGATGCTCAGCACGGGGAAGTGGAATTCCTCCATGATTGATTCCACGGCCGATCCACTCCCCTGCCCGGTCTTTTCCATCCGGTCCACGGAAAGGACCAGACCCACGATCTCAACCTTGGCTTGGGAGAGGATCTTGGGAACCACCTGGCGGACAGCCGTGCCGGCGGTCATGACATCGTCGACCAGGAGGACCTGCATGCCGTCGTGGAGCTGGGTGCCGACCATAAGGCCGCCGTCACCATGGTCCTTGACCTCCTTGCGGTCGAAGGTGTATCCCAGGTTCATGTCGTGGGCGCCACCCAGGGCTATGGCGGTTGAAACGGCCAGGGGGATCCCTTTATAGGCCGGTCCGAAGACCGTGTCGATGTCTGGCGGGAGGGTCCCCGCCCTGACGGCCTGGACGATGGTCCTGGCGTAGAACTCCCCCAGGAGGGCGATCCCGGGCCCGTCGTTGAAGGCGCCGGCGTTGATGAAGTATGGTGAGCGCCTTCCGGACTTCAGGGTGAAGTCCCCGAACTTCAAGGCCCCGCTTTCCAGGAGGAAGCGGGTGAACCCCTGTTGGAGGTCGTTCGAACTGTTGGTTGAGGAATCCTTGTTCATTTCCATGTCTTTCCTTGGGCGAGCAGGTCGGCCAACTCCGGTCGGGAGTCCAGGAGGTCATCCAGTTCCCGGGCCACCCGGACCGGGGCGACCGGGTCCAGGAGGGCGGCTGCCCCCACCTCCACGGCGTTGGCGCCGGCGTAGAGGAACTCCAGCGCCTTCTCGCCGGAGTCGATGCCGCCGATGCCGATGATGGGGATGTCGGGGAGGGCCTTGCGGACCCTCCAGACGAATCCCAGGGCTATGGGGAAGACGCAGGGGCCCGAGACCCCACCGGTCTCCTGGGCCAGGATGGGCTCCCCCGTGGTGATGTCGATGCGCATGCCGACCAGGGTGTTGATCAGGCTGAGGGCGTCGGCCCCGCCCTCCACACTGGCCTGGGCCACGGCAACGATGTCGGTGACGTTGGGGGTCAGTTTGACGACCATGGGCTTGTCGGTCATGCCGCGCAGGCGGTGGATCAGCCGGTTCAGGGCCTTCGGGTCGGTTCCCACCGACATGCCCCCGTGGGAGACGTTGGGGCAGGAGACGTTGATCTCCAGCATGTCAGCCGGGGAATCGGCCAGGCGCTCGACCACCTGGGCGTAGTCGTCATCGCTGTGCCCCGCAACGTTGGTGACCACCGTGGCACCCAGGGATTTGAGTCTGGGGAGTTCATCGACCAGGTAGCGGTCGACGCCGGGGTTCTGCAGACCAACCGAATTGACCATCCCCGCAGGGGTCTCGGCCGTCCTGGGCGAGGGGTTGCCCTCCCAGGGGATGGGCGATACGCCCTTGGTTCCTATGGCCCCCATATCGGCCACATCATAGTAATCCTGGCAGGCATCCAGGTTGAAGGTGCCGGAGGCGGTGCCCACAGGGTTCTTCCAGGGAACCCCGGCCACGACCGTGCCATGCTTCCAGGAATGGGGCTCCAGGGGATCCATTCCCAGAGCGGGGTTCTGATTGGTTGATGCGTCCTGCTCCCCATCCATGACCGTTCCGCCTTTCTCCATGGTCTCGTCCATCAGCGCCCGCCATCCTTCCAGACCAGGTCCTGGGCCCGGAAGACCGGACCGTCCTTGCAGACCTTGAGACGTCCATTGACGGTATCCACCACACAGGCCACACAGGTGCCGTATCCGCATCCCATCCTGGACTCCATGCAACACTGGGTGGGGATGGACCGCTTGCCGGCCCAGGAGGCCACGGCCTCCATCATCGGGGTGGGGCCACAGGTGAGTATGACCGTATTCGAGGGGTCAATGCCTGATTCGACCCCATCAAGAAGGGTGATGACATCACCATGGTCATTGCTTATGGACCGCAGATCGTCCACCAGGCGTTCCACGATCCGATCGGCGAAGTGGAGGTTGCGGTAGCCGAGGAGGGCGGTCGATTGGGCACCCTCCATTCCCCGGATGGCCTGTGCCGCCCTGATCAGGGGTGGAACGCCGAGTCCCCCGCCGACCAGGATGTAATGTGCGGCACCGCCCAGGTCGAACCCCTTGCCGAGGGGACCAAGAAGGTCGACGGAATCGCCGGGACGCAGCTCGGAGAATTCACGGGTTCCCTTCCCCACCACCCCGAAGATGACCTCGATCTGACCGCCGTCCAAGACCCTGCTGATGCCCAGGGGGCGAGGAAGGAGGGTCATGGAATCAGCAGGATACAGGTTGACGAAGGAGCCCGGATGGGCCTCCTGGGCCGCGAAAGGGTCCTTGATGGTCATCCGCCAGACATCCCGATCCAGGGCCTCCATCCCGGTGATCATGTCGGTGCGCCGCCCGGGTCGACGGCCGGCCCTTCGGGCTCGGTCGATCACCGGTTCCGTGGTCGTGAAGACTGCCTGACTCATCTGTTCTCCTTCAGTGCTTGGTTCAGATCGTCCTTCATGGCTTGTGTCGCCCGTCTGGCGGCATCGGTCACCAGGCGTAGGGCCGCTGGCAGACTCAGGGCCGGCGTGTAGGCCTGGTCCTTCCTCCAGGCGGCGATGATGCCCCTGGAGGAGTTGACGATGGCCCCCCTCCCCTCGGCGTCGAACATGGGGACCACATCCCGGGCGGACCCTCCCTGGGCGCCGTACCCGGGTACCAGGAAGAAGGTGTGGGGCATGGCCCGTCGGAGGGTGGACCCGGCCTGGGGATGGGTGGCGCCGACCACGGCGCCCAGTCGGGAGTATCCGTAACCGCCACGCGAGGCCGCACCCCAGTCCTCCACCATGCCCGCCAGGTGTTCGAAGAGCATACCCCCGTCAGTGCTGTCCCCGCTTACCTGGAGCTCCTGGATCTGCTTGGAGGAGGGATTGGAGGTGTGTACCAGGACGAAGAGGTCACCATCGGCCTCCTGGGCCGCCTGGATGAAGGGGTCCAACCCGTCACTGCCCAGATAGGGGTTGACGGTGATGGCATCCTCATACCAGGGGAAGCCATGCCCCTGCATCGATCTGGTACGGCCCTGCCACCGGCCCCCACCCTCCCGCCTGGCTTCCTCCCAGGTGAGAGGCAGTCCGGAAAGATGGGCCGCGTAGGCCGAGGCCGTGGATCCTATATCCCCGCGCTTGATGTCACCGATGACGTAGAGTCCCCGGTCGGCCGCCGCCCGGCAGGTGCCGGTATAGGCCTCGACGCCCGAGGGTCCCAGGGCCTCGTACATGGCGATCTGTGGCTTGACGGCAGGAACCAGGTCGGAAACCCCGGCAATGACGGCCAGGTTGAACTCCAGATAGGCCCGGGCCAGGTGATGGGCCCATATGGCCTGGACCTGGTCGTCTCTCGAGCCGGCATCGTCATCCGGAATGCCGGCCGCGGCCAGGCTCTGCCTGGTCCCATCACGGGCCTGATCGATGAGCTGTCCGGGGATGAGCTCAGGACGGGGGTCCAGGCCGACCACGGTGGGGTTCCCCTTCTCTTTGATGAGTTCAATCAGTCTGTCCACACTTGTCTCCCCTCCCTGGAGTGGGTTTGCCGCCAATCGACCCGGTCCGCCCTGATACGGGAGAAGACCAGGTCGGAGTCCTTTATGGTGGCCCGGACCTGTCCCCTCACCTTCCAATCCTGGAAGGGGGTGTTCCTGGCCTTGGAATGGAAGCGGTCGGCGTCCACCGTCCATTCGCCCGTCGGATCCAGGATGACCAGTCCGGCATCGTCCGTTCCTGTCAGATCGATCGTGGAGTCTTCCCGGGGCATATCCTCGATCCTGGTGACCCTGGTACCCAGGAGGTCGGCGGGGGCCAGGCTCATGAGCTCGATCAGGCGCCGGTGGGAAATCAGTCCGGATTCCACCAGGGCCTGGTTGCAGACGGCATAGGCTGTTTCCAGGCCGATGATCCCGTTGGGGGCCTTGTCCAACCCACCGGCCTTGTCATCGGCGGTATGGGGTGCATGGTCGGTGGCGATCATGTCGACGGTACCGTCGGCAACGGCCCGGAGGGTGGCTTCCTGGTCCCTTCTGGACCTGAGTGGTGGGTTCATCTTGGCCATGGTGCCCAGCCTGAGTACGTCCTCGTCGCAGAGCGCCAGGTAGTGCGGCGCCGTCTCGCAGGTGACCGGCAGGCCCTCCTCCTTGGCTTGGCGAATGGCCTGGAAGGCCCCGGCCGTGCTGACATGCTGGAGGTGGACCCTGGTGCCGGTCCTCCGTGCCAGGTCGATGTCGCGCTGGACGATGGCCAGCTCTGTCGAGGCGGGGACCCCGGGCAGGCCGAGCTGTCGGCTGACCGGTCCCTCGTTGATGAAGCCGGAGTCGTGATGTTCACAGTGGTCGAGGATGGGCAGACCTGCATCCCGTGCCGCCTTGGCCACAGCCTCCAGGGTCCGGTCGGTTACAGCCGACCCGTCGTCGCTGATGGCCAGGACGGGATGGGCGGCTGCACCGGGGTTGGTCCGGGAGGCCCGGCCGGAGGGCAGGTAGATCCTCCAATCATCGGGATTGGAGGGCACCTGCCCGGCCCGATCCTTGGAGGCGGCCACACAGAGGGCGTAGTGAACGGGCAGTGGTCTACCCAGGTCCCCCTCGAAATCCTGGAGATACTCAATGACGGTGCGCCCGTCATCCATCCGGGCCCACCCGTCCATGGCCGGCTCGGTGTTGGGCAGGATCAGGACCTGGCCATATCCACCGGCAGCGGCCGCTGCGCACCCGGTGACCATGTCCTCCTTCTCGACCTGCCCCGGATCGCGGAAGTGGACGTGGGGATCCTGGAAGGCCGGAGCCAGGACCATGCCGGTCAGGTCGATTGTGCAGGTCGACGGGGCCCCTGATTCCTTCAGGGCACCGGTCTCGTCAATCAGCTCCCGGGAGGGATCACAGTCCAGGACCAGGTCGACCTGATGACCGGTCCGCCACAGTCGCAGACCCTGGAAACGTATCCTCATGCCCCAGCCCCTTCGGTCCTCAGAGTTCGGCTTTCTCGTCGCAGTAGTCGCAGCGGTAGACCCCGGAGTCATCCAGGTGGAAGCACTGGTCCGCCCCACGCTCCACGGAGGTGACACAGCGGGGATTGACGCAGGAGATGACGTTGACCAGGTGGACGGGCCTGTCGGGCTTGTGCTTGCTGACAATGTGGCCCTGGCGGACCATGTCGACCGTTGCCTGGGGGGCGATGAAACCCAGGGCCGTCAGGTCCAGGTCATCGCTCTCCTCGATCTTGATGATGTCCTTGCGGCCGTACTTGTGGCTGTCCGTGTTCATGATCAGGGCCAGACGGGTGCTGGTCGGATCCACGTGCAGATAATGCAGGACCTTCAGGGCCGTACCCGACTGGACATGATCGATGATGATGCCGTCGACGATGCTGGTGACCTTCATGCCTGCACCTCCTTCCTGACTTGGTAGCCGGGCAGTTCATCACCAAGGAGGGCGCTCTCCAGGGCCATTCTGACCAGCATCCCGTTGCGGACCTGTTCGAAGTAGGCGGCACGGGGGTCCTGGTCCACGCCGGCGGTGATTTCGTTGACCCTGGGCAGAGGGTGGAGGATGGCCATGTCCGGCCTGGCTGCCTTCAGCTTCTCCTCGTCGAGGATGTAGGTGTCGCGCAGGCGGAGGTAGTCATCTTCATTGAAGAAGCGCTCCTTCTGGACCCTGGTCATGTAGAGGATGTCCAGATCGCCGATGACCTCGCCCAGGTCGCTGGTCTCCCGGTAGGTGCAGGTCGGGGAGGCGTCGATGCGTTCCAGGATGTACTCCGGGGTCTTCAACTCGTCGGGGCTGATCAGGACGAAGTCGACCTGGCCCAGCCGGCACAGGGTGGAGATCAAGGAGTGGACGGTCCGCCCGAAGGTCAGGTCACCGCACATACCGATGGTCAGGTTGGTCAACCGGCCCTTCCTGGCGCGGATGGTGGCCAGGTCGGTCAGGGTCTGGGTGGGGTGCATGTGGCCGCCGTCGCCGGCGTTGATGACCGGGACCGAGGCGGCGCGGGAGGCCACCAGGGCCGCCCCCTCCTTGGGATGCCGCATGGCGACGATGTCGGCGTAGTTGGAGACGGTCTTCAGGGTGTCGCTGATGGACTCCCCCTTGGAGACACTGGCCAGCTGGGCCCCGGCGAACCCGATGACCTGGCCGCCAAGACGGAGCATGGCCGTCTCGAAGCTCAGACGGGTTCGGGTGCTGGGCTCGTAGAAGAGGGTGGCCAGGACCCGGCCGTCGCAGGTGTGGGCCACCTCACGCCGGTGGGAGTCGATATAGGCCGCCCTGTCCAGGAGGTCCTTGATCTGTGGCAGCGAGATGTCGTCAAGGGTGACGAGGCTGCGTCCCTGCAAGGACCTGGAGGAAACATGATTTGGGAAAACCGAATCCGTGGAGGGGACTTCCCCCGAATGACGATCAAACTGTTCAGACAACGGCTCACCTTCCTAAAAGGTGGCCACCTTGTGTGACCTGAACAATCATAATCCGCCCCTGGGACCATCAGACGGATCAATGTCCGTAGAAGAGACGCTCCATGACCTCCCGGCAGCGACGCATGGCGGCCAGGAGCTCATTGGCGAACCGCTGCCCGCGGTGGGCCGGATACCCCAGGTAGACGGCGATTCCTCCCAGGACATTGCCGTCATCCGGAAGGATGTCGGCCTGGGTGATCCTGCCCGACCAGAGGAAGTTGCCATTCCTGGCGGCCGTGCACAGGGTCCAGCTTTTCCTCAGGACCTCTGCGTCATCATGGCCGATCAGGTCGGCTTCCTCCAAGGCAATCAGGGCCGGCAGGGTGGAGGTGACCCTGAGTCCGGGGCAGTCATGGGCATGACGGAGTTGGAGAAGCTGGACCGTCCACTCCACATCGGATAGGCCCCCCTTGCCCAGTTTCAGGTGACGGTCACGTCGAACGCCCCGCGGCAGGCGCTCGGCCTCCATCCTGGCCTTGAGTTTGCGAATCTCCCCCACCTGGTCCTCGCTCAGGGGTTGATCGGGATAGCGCAGGGGATCGGCGATGGTTTCCAGGAATTCTTTGGCCAGGTCGGGGTCGCCGGCCGCAGGACGCGCCCGGATCAGTGCCTGGTGCTCCCAGGTGGATGACCAGGATTGGTAATACTCGCGGCAGGATTCCAGTGACCTCACCAGTGGTCCGTTCCTTCCCTCGGGGCGCAGGTCGAGGTCCAGGTCGATCCTGGGTTCCAGACTCAGGGAGCCCCCCAGAACCGAGCGAAGGTCGGTCACAACATCCTGGGCGAAGCCGCCGGCCGCCTGGTCTTCTGCTCCCGGAGCAGGCCGGTAGATCAGGATGGCATCGGCATCCGAGTTGAAGTTCACATCACGACCGCCGTAGCGCCCCATGGCGATGAGGGCCAGACTGGCCGGTGCCGTCTCCAGTGAGGATTCCTCGAGACGACGCTCCACGGCCCAGTCCAGGCTGGTCCCGATGGCCGCATCATAGACATCGGCCATGCCGGTCAGACACTGGGCCTGGTCGTTGACCTCACTCATCCAACCCAGGCCTATGCGTTCGATCTCTTGACGACGCATGGCCCTGATTGCCGAGGCGAAATCGCAGGCCTGGTCGGCGTGACGAACCCGGTAGGACCTGCACCGGCCATCAAGCGAGTCCAGACTTCTGGGTTTCAGGTCATCGTCCCGCCCCAACCAGGTGACGGACTGGACCGACTTGGCCAGGGCACCGGAAAGGTAGCGCGAATTCGACAGGACATGGCAGAGCCGTCTGGCGGCAGAGGTGGAGTCCCTGAGAAATCCCAGGTAGGTGCTCTTGCCCCCGAAGCGTTCCTCCAGGGTCCTCCAACCCAGAAGTCCCATATCAGGGTCCTGACCCTCCCCCAGCCAGTTCAGGACGGCCGGCATAAGGATCCTGTTGATCCGGGCAGACCGTGAAACGCCACTGGTGAGAGCCTCCACGTGACGTATCGCGGCATCGGGGTCGGCAAACCCGATGGAGACGAAGCGTTCCCGCGCCGCATCGGGTCGAAGGCTGACCTCGTCCTCATCCACCTGCGCGTTGATCGGAAGCATGGGACGGAAGTAGATGGCCTGATGGAGCTGACGAACCTGAATCCGTGTGGCTTCGTACCTGTCAAGCAACTGGTCGGCATGAAGACCAAAGGCACGGGCGAGCCGTCTCAGGTCGGGATTCCCCTCCAGCTCATTGAGCCCCGGGCGCTGGCGGTGTCTGGACGTCCCCTGGCCGATGTCGGGAAAAAGATGGGTGCGACGAAGTTGCCACATCTGCAGACGGTGCTCCATGACCCGCTCGAATCGGTAGTCCTCGTCAAGCGCCTCACCGTGCTTCTGGGAGATGTACCCACCTGCGGCAAGGGCGGCCAGAGCCTGAAGGGTCGATGGGGTCCGCAGGTTCCGGTCATTGGGACCGTGGACGAGCTGGAGCATCTGGACGGTGAACTCCACGTCTCGCAGACCACCCTGGCCCAGCTTGATCTCCCGATCCCTGAGTTTTTCAGGTATGTTCCGTTCCACTCTGGCCCGCATGGCCTGGCAATCATAGACGAAGTTCCTGCGTTGGGATGCCCCCCAGACGAACTGTTGGGCCATGTCGTGGTATGCGGATCCCAGCACGGCATCGCCGGCGACCGGTCGTGCCTTCAACAGTGCTTGGAACTCCCAGCTTTCTGCCCAGGACCGGTAGTAGTCGGCATGGGCCTCCAGACGACGCACCAGGGGCCCGTCCTTCCCCTCGGGCCGCAGGGCGGTATCAACCTTCCACAGAGGCGGTTCGGCGGATCCGGGAATGATGGATTGGCAGATCTTCTGCAGGAGGATGGCGATCTTGGTGCCGATGCCGATCAGGTCCTGATCGGCAGTCTCTCCGGATGGTTCAACTACGTAGATCAGGTCGACGTCGGACACGTAATTCAGCTCCCTGGCGCCCAGTTTGCCCATGCCGATGACGGAGAAACGGCAATGCTCCGACGATGGAACCTGCTTCCTGGCAATGGCCAGCGCCCCCTCCAGGGTGGCCTCGGCAAGATCCGACAGGGACAGGCTGATCTCCGGTTGCACGGTTTCTGGATCCGCGGCGGCCAGGTCGCGAGCCATGATCGCGACCAGCTGCATCCGATATTCGGCACGAAGGGCATCGACCTCTCCGGCCAGGGTCCCTTTCCCTGCCGGTTCGGCCCCTTCGGCATCCAGTGCCTTGGCGATCCTGTCTTTTCGGACCTGAAGAGGGCAGTCGCTCAGACGAAAGGGATCACAGGCCGCTGTCTCGACCAGGGCGGGGCGCGAGCGCATCAATCTTCCCATGGCCTCGGAAGCCCCCAGGACACGAACGAGTGACCTGATGGCAGGGCAGGTTGAATCGGACTGTCCTCGCAAAAAGTCCGGTGGTCCACCGCAGGAGCGTTGGTCAAGGATCATCATCAAGGAGGACAGGGCGACATCCGGATCGCAGACCGATTCCAGGGCATCGATCAGGGCATTTTTGATCCGTCCGTCCAGACCCAACCCGTCCAGGCGGATCAGATCGACCCTGGCCCGATCCAGATCCTGCAGACCCAGCCGGATCAAGTCCGATGTCTTGAGCTGCTGATGCCCATCTTCCGCCATGCCGCCTCCACCCGATATTCGTAAGGAGATCCCCGTGTCATTATAGGTGACAATCCAAACCGGTCGCCGGAGTCAAGGAGCCAGGCGGACGCTACGGCCTGCTCCTCGATGCATGTCCTACCTGATGCTCTCGTCTCCATGTTCCACCGGTCGGTATTCCAGGATATCCCCCGGCTGGCAGTGCAGTTCCCGACAAATACCGGCCAGGGTGGAGAAGCGAATGGCCGAGACCCGGTTGTTCTTGATCTTGGACAGGTTGACCGGAGTGATGCCCACCCTGGCGGCCAGCTCCTTTAAGGTCATCCGCCGCTCCGCTATGATCCTGTCCAGCCTCAGGACGATCCGACCCGATGGAATGTGTTCCGTGCACTGAGAGGGTCCGGCCTTCTCCTGTTCAGATGAGACCATCATCCTCCCTCTGCAGCGTGATTCCGTATGCAAGAATCCGAGCCAGGGCGTAGACGACGATAGCGGCCAAAACCAACAGCGCAACGACCGTAAAGTTGTCTTCCATCGTGATGTGAATCGGGCTTTCGTATCCGGCAAGGCCGGATTCCCGCATCGGCCCGTACCGATCGGCGGAGGCCCCTGTGGCCATATATTCGGCATTTGCTTCCATGAACCCTTCAGCAAATCCAATGGCCATGGGCACGCCTGAAAAAATCACGGCCAGAGCGACCAGACAGCGGCCCATGCCATGGAGGTGATGCAGGTTGGCCTGGTTGAAGGGGGTCACGGGTGTGTGCTCCTCATCATCGGATTGTGCATAGGTCGACATGGCGGCAAGGTCATGGAAGAACGATGCCAGCAGGACCAATATGATGGCGGCAAGAAGATAGGAGATTACCGCCTGGATCCGGATACCGGACCCGTTCGACCGTGTAACGTTCAGCCCTACGCTATAGACGTTGGGCAGGAGGGCATCGGTACACCCCAGCAACCTGAGGGGCAGATTGGACCAGGGAAGAACGGTCGTTCCCACAACGACAACAAGTGCCCCTGCCCAGTGCAGGTACTCCAGACCACGCGTCAGATTGTGCAGGAAACGATCCATCGGCTGCGGTTTGTACATGTCGGCCTCCTCGTCATCGAATATAGAAGCAACGCAATGTCAGTGACAGTATAACATATCGTTTATCGATATACGATCATTGGGATACGAGACATGCAGCGAGCGGTCTTCATCAATTCACGACACGAACCTACCCGAATCCGCGACATTTCGAACCCGGTGACCGTTCAAATGGATCAACGACCACGGCCCCCGCCCCCCTCCTCCCCGCGTTCAAACGGGCGTGGCATCCGTGCCGCACCCATCCATACCCGACGAAACGGGAAGACGGCTATGTGTGCCCTGGGATCCTCGCGAACGATTCAACAGGCGCTCCGGTCTCCGCCGGACCATTTCACCGCAGGACATACCGGGGACCGTCCACACCGCCGAACCACGGCTGGGGTCCACTGCGGCACCATCGTGGTGTTCCATAGGGGTATCATTCGATTGCTCCTGGACGAGGACCGTGATCCCCCAGCTCCATGAAGATGCCCGAACCGGTCATTCCCGT
>NZ_CALYOY010000019.1 GCF_945269915.1 uncultured Bifidobacterium sp.
CGGAACCAGATTCACCGGAAGGTTGAGCTGATCGACGACATCCTCTCGGATGATTGAGTAAGGACTGGCCGACCGCCCCCGCCCTTCCGCGAAGGGTCAGGGTTCAATGGGCACGGCCGGAGACGAATATGAGTATAGAGGTGCTCCCGTGATTACGATGAAACAGATCGCCACGGAAACAGGGGTATCCGTCTCCACGGTCTCCCTGGTTCTGAACAATCGCGACCGGGGTCGGGTCAAGTCGGAGACCGCCAAGGCCATACGACGAACCGCCAAGCGGTTGGGATACCACCCCAATCCCATGGCAAGGTCATTGCGGACCAGCCGAACCGGCATGCTGGGATTCATCAGCGAGGAAGTGGCCACGACCCCCTATGCGGGTGCCATCATCAAGGGGGCGCAGGACTCGGCCTCGACACGCGGATATGTGCTTCTGACCGTTTCAACCGACGGAAGCGACCGGGAACCCGAGCAGATCCAAGCCCTGAAACGCTATGGGGTGGACGGATTCCTCTACGCCAAGATGTACGACCAGGTGGTTGACCTGCCATCCCCCTTGCGCTCCAGCCCATCGGTGGTGGTGAATGCCCTGGAATCCCGGGACCGTTGTCCCAGCATCGCCCCCGATGAGTACCTTATCGGATACGACGCCACCCGTCACTTGATTGAGTCCGGTTGTCGGAGGATCGCCTATATCGGGACCACCCAGGACCTTCCCGCCCAGGTGGATAGGCAACGGGGGTACGAGGCCGCCCTGCATGAGTCCGGTCTGTCCAAGGACCCGGGTCTGGTCTGCAAGGTGGGTTTCAACCAGGAGGCCCTGGACACGGTCGGTGCCCTGGTCGACCGTGCCTCACCGGACGGCTTCTTCTGCTTCAACGATTCCCGGTCCTTCTATGTCTATCAGATCGCAGCGGCCAGGCACCTGTCCATCGGCCGTGACATCAGCCTGGTGGGGGTGGACAACCACCCGGTCATGGCCGAAACGACCGCACCACGGCTGACCACGGTCGAACTGCCCCATTATGAGATGGGATATTGGGCGGCACGCAAACTCATGGACCTGATTGGGGATTCCGACTTCTCCACCCTTCCCTGGCCACAGACCCGGGCACCACTTCCCCCCCTGGACGCGGAAGAGCCGACCCGAATCCACTGCCGTCTGGTCGTCAAGGACTCCGCCAGGGCGGATGCACGATCCCGCTGACCTTTCCCTCCCGGTCTTCATCATCATTTGCCCGGTTCCGGGCCACCACAGTCAATCGTTTGACGTAAATCGATTGACGCCCTATGATGTGGTGACAGGATCCGCCAATGTTGGAACACTACCCCGGATCCCGACTTCGCAGAGATGCGGAGCGCCACGAGAAAGAGAAAGAGACAAGGGTATGGTCGGAAAAACGTCAATGTGGAGAAACCCATCCTACCTGGAATCCTCCACCGGTATATTCTTCTTCTTCTGCGCCTGGGGCATCTGGTGGTCCTTCTACCAGCGGTGGCTGGTCACCGGCCTTGGCATGACCAACACCCAGGTCGGCAACATCTACTCCATCAACTCCGTGGCCACGCTGATCATCATGTTCGTCTACGGGGTCATCCAGGACGAGCTCGGCGTCAAGCGGCGTCTGGCCATCTTCATCGCGGCAATAGCGGCGCTGGTCGGGCCCTTCGTCCAGTTCATCTACGCCCCGCTCATGCACTCCAACATGATCCTGGGCGCCATCCTGGGCGCCATTGTCCTCTCCGCCGGATTCATGTCGGGCTGCTCCCTGATCGAGGCCATCACCGAACGCTACAGCCGCAAGTTCGGATTCGAATACGGTCA
Source organism: uncultured Bifidobacterium sp. (assembly GCF_945269915.1). Classification (GTDB taxonomy): domain Bacteria; phylum Actinomycetota; class Actinomycetes; order Actinomycetales; family Bifidobacteriaceae; genus Bombiscardovia; species Bombiscardovia indica. The sequence continues at coordinate 1,826 of NZ_CALYOY010000019.1, forward strand.
GTCCCGTGCCTGGGGTTCCTTCGGGTACGCCATCGTGGCCCTGGTCGCGGGATTCGCCTTCAACATCAACCCGATGATCAACTTCTGGCTGGGCTCCGTCTTCGGTCTCTGCATGCTCCTGGTCTACCTCTTCTGGATTCCCGATGAGCAGCGCGAGGAGATCAGGAAAGAATCCACCCCGGCGGGCGAGAAGTCCCAACCTTCCTTGCACGACATGCTGCACGTCCTGGGCATGCCGACCCTCTGGCTCCTGATTGTCTTCATGATCTTCACCAACACCTTCTACACCGTCTTCGACCAGCAGATGTTCCCGACCTACTATGCCAACCTCTTCCCCACCGCGGCCAGGGGCAACGAGGTCTATGGGATCCTCAACTCCTTCCAGGTCTTTCTGGAGTCGGCCATGATGGGGGTGGTACCCGTCATCATGCGTAAGATCGGTGTCCGCAACTCCCTCCTCCTGGGTGCCACGGTCATGTTCGCCAGGATCGGCCTGTGCGGATTCTTCCATGACCCGATAACGGTCTCGGTGGTCAAGCTCTTCCACTCCATCGAGGTGCCGCTCTTCTGCCTGCCGGCCTTCAGGTACTTCACCCTCCACTTCAACCCCAAGCTCTCGGCCACCCTCTACATGGTGGGCTTCCAGATCGCCTCCCAGGTAGGGCAGGTTGTCCTGTCCACACCGCTGGGAATCCTCCACGACAAGACCGGCGACAGGACCACCTTCTACACGATTTCACTGGTGGTCCTGCTGGCGCTGATCTACGGCTTCTTCGTGCTCAAGCGCGATGACCAGCAGGTGGATGGGGACCCCTTCATACGGGATTCGCAAAAAGCCAAGGCCATAGCCTGACAAATACAAACCGAACACGATGGTCCTTCCCGGGTCGTTTCGACCACGGGAAGGACAGGAAGGCTCAAGGATGAACCAGATGACAATAGAACAAGGCGACATGCACACCCAGCTGGAACAGGCGCAGCGGGGAATCGACGAACTCTTCCAGGACCGGAACGACCGTTGGTATCCCCTCTGCCACATAGCCTCCAAGGCGGGATGGATCAACGACCCGAACGGCCTGAGCTACTTCAAGGGTCGCTACCAGGCCTACTTCCAGCTCTACCCTTACGGAACCCGATGGGGGCTCATGCACTGGGGCCACGTATCCAGCGAGGACCTGGTCACCTGGCGCCGCGAACCCCTGGCCATGGCCCCCAGTCTCGAGGCCGAAAAGGACGGGGTCTTCTCCGGATCGGCCGTCGTGGCCGATGACGGACGCCTGGTCATCTACTACACCGGTCACCGCTGGCGCAACGGGGTAAACGAGGATGAGGGCAATCTGCAGGAACAATGCATGGCGGTTTCCTCCGATGGCATCCACTTTGAGAAGAAGGGCGTGGTCGTTCCCTGCCCCGACGACAGGATCCTTCACTTCCGCGATCCCAAGGTATGGAAGCAGGGCAGCACCTGGTTCATGGTCTTCGGGGTCAGCAACCCCCGGCACCGGGGCGAAATCTGGATGTATCAATCCCAGGACATGGAACACTGGAGCTTCGACCGGGTCATTTACCGGCACCCCGATCCTGATGTCTTCATGCTGGAATGCCCGGACATGTTCCCCCTGGAGGACAAGTGGGTCATCTGCTACTCGGCCATGGGGACCAAGCCCCACGGGTTCGACCAGCGCAACCACAACAACGCCGGATACGTGATCGGCACCTGGCGGCCCGGTGGTGACTTCCACCAGGAAACCGACTTCCACCTTTGGGACCTGGGTCAGAACTACTATGCACCGCAGACCATGGAGGCCCCCGACGGCCGGCGTCTGGTCTTCGGATGGATGAGTCCCTTCACCGAGCCCATCCCCATGCAGGATGACGGGTGGTGCGGCCAGTTCACCCTCCCCCGCGAGGTGACCCTGGCCGGGGACCACCTGCGCACCCGACCCGTGGCCGAATTCTCCCGCCTGCGCCGACAGACCAGGGATCTGGGACCGATCGACCTGGGTGTCAACGAGACCAGGACCCTGGTCGAGGACGCCCACACGGCGGATATCGAGATGACCATCGACCTGGACAGGAACCGGACCGAGCGGGTCGGCCTGGAGGTCCACGCCACCGAAAACGGTGGCCACACCATGGTCTGCTATGATGACCAGCTGGGTCGTGTCGTCCTGGACCGCCACTGCAACACATACGGAGACAAGGGCTACAGGACCGCCCCGCTTGACGGCCACGCCGACCAGGTCAAGCTGCGCATCATCCTGGACCGGGGATCCGTGGAGGTCTACGTCAACGACGGGTTGGAGGCCATGAGCTCCTACAGCTTCCCGGCCGAGGGCCCCAGGGCGATCAGGCTCTTCAGCGAATCCGGTGAGGGCCCTGCCCATATCTCCTCCCTGACCATCTCCGACCTGGATACGATCTGGGAGACCCCCGACAAGTAAACCACCCCGGTGCATACGCAGCGACCCCGACGACCGGCCATATGACCGGTCGTCGGGGTCGCTTGGTTCGGTGACGCTGCCATCCTCCCCGAGAGGATATGCCCCGGCCTCCTATTCGGCCCCGCCGAAGCGACGGTCACGGCTGACATACTGGCCGATGGCCTTCCAGAGAACCTCCCTGCCACAGTCAGGGAAGAGTTCGGGCGTGAAGACCAACTCCGCGTAGGCCGCCTCCCAGGGCAGGAAGTTGCTGGTCCGGTACTCCCCCGAGGTCCTGACCACCAGATCGCAATCAGGGATGTCGGGGTTGTACAGGTGCTCGGCGATCATCTTCTCGGTCACCCTGGAGCCGGTGATCCTCCCCTGGGAGGCCTCCCGGGCTATGGCGGTGGCGGCATCGGCCAGCTCGGCACGACCACCGTAATTGATGCAGAAGACCACGTCGATGACCTTGTTGCGTCGGGTCCGGTCCATGGCCACCTCAAGCTCGTCGATGACGGACTTCCAGAGTCTGGGCCGCCGACCCGACCAGCGCACACGCACCCCCCACTCGTCCATCTGGGCCACACGACGGTGGATGATGTCCCGGGAGAATCCCATCAGGAAGCGGACCTCCGATGGCGAGCGCTTCCAGTTTTCGGTCGAAAAGGTGTACAGGCTCAGGTAGCGCACCCCGGCCTCGATGGCCCCGGCGATCGTATCGAAGACCACGGGTTCGGCCGCCCGGTGGCCCTGGGTGCGTTCCATTCCTCTCTGCTTGGCCCAGCGTCCGTTCCCGTCCATGATGATGCCCACATGCCGAGGGACGGATCCCTTGGGGAAGTCGGGGATGCGGTCCGGGTCGGAGAAGGGCGCCCGGGGCACATCAAGGGAGGTGTAGTCGACCTGGTCAAAACTCATGGTCACGAATCTAATAGTCGTAGGGAATGGATGGGCCGTTCCAGGTAATATTCCCCCCATTTCTCAACAAGCTGGTCGCACAGGGGGGTCAGAGGGCCGCTGCCCAGGGTCCGCCAGTCGCCCCGGCTCAGGGCGCGGAACTGGTCCAGGGTCACCGAATCCACCCGTATGGCCTCCGTGGTTCGGTCGGCACTGCACATGACCCCTCCACCGGATATGGAGCAGTGGGTCAGGTCGTCCTCCCTCCCGCAGACCAGACAGGAGTCCAGCCGGGGACGCCACCCGGCCAGGGCCAGGGCCCGGAGCAGGTATGAGGCGGAGATGGCCCGGGGGTCGTGCCGGTGTGCCGCCAGGGAGGCCAGGGCGGCCACCAGGAGGCCGTACTGATCGGCTGCGGGCTGGTCCTCACCGGTGATCAACTTGTCGACCGTCTCCAGGATGACGCCCCCGTTGGCGTAGAGGTCGTAGTCGGCGCAGATGGAATCCGCATAGGTGGCCAGGGAGGATGCCTGGGAGACGATGTCGAGGTTGCGGCCCTGGGCTATGAGGAGGTCATCGCGCATGAAGGGTTCCAGGCGGGCGCCGAAACGTGACCTGGTCCGCCGGACACCTTTGGCCACGGCCCTGATCTTGCCGTGCCCTCGGGTCAGTATGGTGACGATCCGGTCCGCCTCGCCAAGCTTGACCGTTCTGAGGACCATGCCCTCGTCACGATAGATGGCCATGACAGCTCCCTTGTGTGCGGATCAGTAGTAGATGAAGAGGCCCCAGAAGGCGAAGATCAGCAGAACCCCGAACATGGCCAGGGTGGTGACGACGAAGAGGGCCTTCCCCAGACCGGTCGAGGCCACGACGGGTTGGGGGTCGTTGGTCTGCATCTGCTGGGCGATGCTGGGACCGCCGGCCTTGCGCCGCTTGATCTGCGATGGTATCTGGGACACGCCTTTCAGGGAGGCCACCTCGGCCATCCGAGCGAAGATCCTGGACCAGGCCCAGATGACCAGGGCACAGACCACCTGGATGACCGGCCAGCTCCAGTAACTGACCCCGGCCGGGTCCGGCACCCCTCCCCAACCCAGTCTGACCAGGGCCATGATGACCTGGCCCAGACCGGCGATGAAGAGGACCAGAGAGGCAAGGGTGGTGCCGGTGACCGTGGTCAGGGAGCCGCCGAAACCGTGGGAGAAGCCCAGAACGGGCCCACGATGCCGAATCAGATGGTGGATCTTGATCCCGCCGGCCACCAGGGCCATGACCAGGGAGGCCAGAAGGAGCAAGAGGGTGAGCAGGTGGAGGGTGAGCATGTATACGGTCAGTGTGGGCCTGCCCCTCAGGTCCGTCGGCACGGCAATGGACTGGTGGATGGTGGCCCCGCCCACGCTGGGGCTGGTCTGTCTGAGGCCCATGGCCTGACCCACCGCCCAGTTGGTCATATCGGTCTGGTAGTGGTCGGCCAGGGGGGTGCCCGTGTTGGCCTCGTCACCCAACCTCAGCACGTGGTTGGAAACCGCATAGGAACGGATGGTCACGTTCTCGTTGCCCGCCTTGTGGGCCTCGGCCAGGACCTTCTGGGCCCCCTCCACCTGGGCCGTCATCACATCTTTGGCCCCGTAGGCCAGGAGGGTCGGGATGGCATAGGTATACCGGTCGGTCGGGTCGATATCCAGATTGCCCAACCCGGTCAGGGACGCATCCGTGCTGAAGAGCCGTCGGACCACGGACTGGTAGCCCTGGTTGGCCCCGGCGATGGCGAAGTCCTGGGCCACGAAGAAACCCAGGGCATGCCGGGGGGAATGGACCATGGGGCTGAGCAGGATCTGGAAGGCCACCTTGTGGTCCAGGCTAAGCAGGTAGGCGGCTATCCAGGTGCTCTCGCTGGTGGCGTAGATACCCACCTTGGCGGGGTCCACATCGGCTCTGGCACGCAGCAGGTCGGCGACCTGCTCATAGGCCTTGGCCGAGGCGGGGTAATCCCTGTTGGCATCGGTGGTCGACCATACCGGCTTGTCCAGGACGGCTGTGACGAAACCGGCCGAGGACAGGGATTCGGCCACATCCGCGAAGGAGTTGTCACAGGTGCCGTACCCTGCCCCGTGCATGAATACCACAGCCGGTCGCGTACCCCGGGCTCCCCGGGGCACCCTGATCAGGACCTTGATCCTCTGCTTCTCCCCGGTTCCGGGCTGGACCGCCGTCAGGGTTTCATGGTGGGCGCCGACCTTATAGTCCCCCATCCGATCCAGGCGGCTTCCCGACGGGTTATCGAAGGTGACCGAGGTGTCGGAGGTCAGGGTGGGGAGGTTCTGGTCCACGGGCTCGTATTTCCAGGGAACGGCCGTCAGATGCGAGACGGAGACCAGGATGCCCATGAGTATGACGAAGATGGGCAGGCTGGTCATGATCCGCCTCACCCCACTCCACCTGACGGGCGGGTTCGGCTGCTGCTCATCCTCAGTTGACACGTAGGACATTGTAGCCTTCAACCGGGATTGGCTCCCCTCAGCTGGCCTTGCCGGTCACCGGAACCACCGTGGGACCCATGGTCGGCATGGTCTCCCCCGCGGCGGCCGCCTGGGCCTCCATGTCGTCTGCCATGGTGCGGGCCCGCTCCAGGAGGGTGGGGACAATCTGGTCCTCCGGCACGGTCTGGACCACCTTGCCCTTGATGATGATCTGCCCCTTGCCGTTGCCTGAGGCCACACCAAGATCGGCCTCGCGGGCTTCACCGGGACCGTTGACGATGCATCCCATGACGGCGACCCTGATCGGGGCCGTGATGTCCTTGAGCCCCTCCGTGACCTCCCGGGCCAGCTCGATCACATCCACCTGGGCCCGGCCGCAGCTGGGGCAGGAGATGATGTCGAAGTGCCGTTGGCGCAGACCCAGATACTCCAGGATCTTGCAGCCCACCTTGACCTCCTCGACGGGGGGCGCCGACAGGGAGACCCTGATCGTGTCGCCGATCCCCTCGGCCAAAAGGGCGCCGAAGGCCAGGCAGGACTTGATGGTCCCCTGCCAGGACGGCCCCGCCTCGGTCACACCCAGGTGAAGGGGCCAGTCCCCCTTGGAGGCCAGGAGCCGATAGGTCTGGACCATGGTGACCGGGTCGTGGTGTTTGACGGATATCTTGAAATCGTGGAAACCCACATCCTCGAACATATGGGCCTCTTTCATGGCCGACTCGACCAGGGCCTCGGGGGTGGGCCCGCCGTACCTGGCATAGATGTCCTTGTCCAGACTGCCGGCGTTGACGCCGATTCTCAGGGAGATGCCCGCGTCGGTGGCCGCCTTGCAGATTTCCGGGCCGACCTCATCGAACTTGCGGATGTTGCCCGGGTTGACCCGGACCGCCGCGCAACCGGCATCGATGGCCTGGAAGACGTACCGGCTCTGGAAGTGGATGTCCGCGATGACCGGGATGGGCGACTTCTTCGTGATGATGGGGAGGGCGTCGGCATCGTCCTGACTGGGAACGGCCACGCGGACGATGTCGCACCCCGCGGCGGCCAGCTCGGCGATCTGCTGGAGGGTGGCGTTGATGTCGGCCGTGACCGTATTGGTCATCGACTGGACCGATATGGGGGCACCACCGCCCACAGGCACCGGCCCCACCATGATCCTCCGGGACTTGCGCCGGGGATGGAGGGGGGTCTCGCTGATGGCCTGGTCACCTGTCTTGCGGAATCCCGAGTCCTTCACCCGGTCCGGTCGACCACCGTCCGAGGGCCTTTCATGATCGAACATCTCATTGCTAGTCACGGAGCCATGTCTATCAAAGCATCGGCACGTCGACGAGCTTCCCGCTCGACTTGCTCCATTACCTCCACGGATGTGAAAGTTCGTGACAGATGGGAGTCGGCCATCTGGTCCATGACCCTCTCCACCGTGTCGACGATGCCCAGATAGGGCAGACGCCTGTCGAGGAAGGCCTGGACGGCCTGTTCGTTGGCCGCGTTGAAGACGGCGGTCATCCCCTCCGAGGAGTCCAGGGCCCGCCTGGCGAGACCGACAGCCGGGAAGACCTGGTCATCAAGCGGTTCGAATGTCCATTGGGCGGCCTGGGTCCAGTCACAGGGGGCGGCAACATCTCCCAGCCGTTGGGGGGCCGACAGGCCCAGGGCGATGGGCAGACGCATGTCCGGGGGCGAGGCCTGGCAGATCGTGGCCCCATCCCGGAATTCGACCATGGAATGGACCAGGGACTGCGGGTGGACGGCCACCGATATCCGTTCCTGGGGGATGCGGAAGAGCCTGCTGGCCTCAATGACCTCAAGTCCCTTGTTGACCATGGTCGAGGAGTTGATGGTGACCACAGGGCCCATCTTCCAGGTGGGGTGGTTCAGGGCCTGGTCGGGCGTGATCCCCTCCATCTGGTCCCTGGTCCAACCCCTGAAGGGTCCACCTGAGGCCGTGACGACCAGCCGGGACACCTCCCCGTACCTGCCGGAACGCAGGGACTGCCAGATGGCCGAATGCTCGGAATCGACCGGGTTGATCTGCCCCGGGCGCACCTGGGCATCGAAGAGAAGGTGACCACCGGCGACCACCGATTCCTTGTTGGCCAGGGCCAGCTGAGAACCGGCCTGGAGGGCGGCGATGGATGGCCTGAGCCCTATTGATCCGGTGATTCCGTTCAGGACCAGGTCGGCCCCCGACCCGGCCAGGGCAATGACGGCATCCATGCCGGCATCCACCTGGATCTGACCGGCACCGGCCTGGGAGAGGGCCTGCCGGAGCTCATCGACCTTGGAGTCATCAGCCAGGGCAATCCGCCCCGCACCGAACCGGACGGCCTGCCTGGCAAGGAGGTCCGTCTGCCCGCCACCTGCTGCCAGCCCCGTCACCCGGAAGTGTTCAGGGTGACGACCCACCACATCCAGGGCCTGGGTACCGATGGAACCGGTGGAACCGAGAATCACCAGGCTTCTGGACCAGCCCTCACCTTGGGAACCGGTCCAATCCTCCAGGGTCCGGGCCTGACCGTCCTCGACCCCTGTACCGGCCTCGTCATGACCGTTCATCATCCTCGCACGCTTTCCATGGTCCATTCGGACCGTAACTTCTGACGCGACGCGCCTGATCGGGGCCGCCGCACAACAGATCGACCTAGTCCTGGGAACCTTCGCCCCCGGTATCCTGGTCCTTCTTGTCATCGCGTTCGAAGACGGGGAAGGAAATATCGGGAATATCCAGGTCCATGTCCATCTTGGGCAGCTCGGCGTTCACCAAGGAGTCCAGGTAGGAATCGGCATCCTGCTCCGTCGGCTTGCTCTTGGGCTTCCCGATGGGCTCCTCTGAGACGGGGCGGGCCCAACTGGGCTCGCTCGTCGAAGGCACCTGCGTCTTCCCCTGCCGCACAGGCTCCTCCTTGGGTCCGCTCCAGGGGCTGGAGGTGGGCTTCGTCTCAGTTTGAGGCGACAGGGGCCCACTGCCCCCCACCGGGGAACCGAAGGACGACCTTTCCTGAGTCCTGGACGAGGACGCCGCAAAGGATGGGGGTGTCGACCAGTCATGACCAGAGGTGGGAGCCGATCCAGTCGATTGAGCGGACTGGACAGGTGGGGTGACCGGGATTGCACTGGCCCCGGCATCGGTCCCGACCTGGTCGTGGCCCGCCGACCTGGCCAGGACACCCAGGGAACCGCTGGGCTGAGCCGCAGCCGGAGATTCCTGGCCACCTGTCTGGTCAGCGCCCGAACCGGTGCTGGTGGAAGCAGCCTGCTGAGCTGGCTCGAAAATAGCCTGTTCCGCCTCATGCAACCGGGCGAAGTCGGTCGAGCCGGTTTCCGGGGGCTTGACGGCGGGTGCCGGGGCGTACAATCGGTCGGAAGCTGCCGTGGACCCGGCCTGGTCCGTCTGCCAGGCCGGCGTCTGCTCCTGCCCGATCAGGGGCTTGATGGTCTGAGTCTCGGCGGGGTTTCCGGCGGGCGGAATCGCCACCGGCTGGGCATTGTCGACAGGGACGTCCTGAGTTTGGGCATCACGGTGTACATTCCCGTCAAGCCCCAGACGGGCAAGGGACTCCATCTGCTGGAGGAGCTCCACTGCCTTGGAAAGGTAATAGTCCACCTGGCGTTCGTCATACCCGTGCCTGCCCTTGTGCTGGGTGAAAATCACATTCGAGATCCGGTCCGACGTGATGTCGACGGCCTTCTTGCCTTCGGTCCCGCCCGCATCCTCCAGGTGAAGGTCGCCGGCTATCCTGACCAGGACCTGGGAAATCAGACGCTCGACCTGCTTGCAGTCATAGGAGGGCTTGCCGGGAAGTCCACGGTCGAAGACGGCCCCGCTGTCCCGGTCCGCGTGCCGCTCCAGGTTCCGATACAGGCCCACCATCCGCGCGGTCCAGGCCTCCATGCCGGCCCGGTTGATCTCCCCGGCGACGTTCCTGTCGGAGATGGCACGTTCCAGGCGGGCCAAGGCGGCATCCACCTCTGCGATGACGTACCCGTTCCTGCAGAGCGCGAAGGAGGCATTGGCGATCTGATCCTGGGTCAGACTCGGATCCTCACTCTCATAGAGGGCGTGGGCCTTGTCCAGGAACTCGTCGACCTGTACCGTGTCGTAACCGTACCGGCGCTTGCCCGCACGGGCTATGGTGGCTTCATTCCTGCCGGAATCAGACCTTGCTGACATCAGGACATCGACCTCCTGACCTTTCTTGCCAATGGGCGTCATACCCACCCATCCTGGTGGTAATGCAGACGATTCTACTTGAATGTTCAGACTCGGGCGGATGGGGTCACGATCGGAGGAGTGGTCCCGCTCGGACTCGAACCGGGGACATCCACCGTGTAAAGGTGGCGCTCTAACCAACTGAGCTACGGGACCGAGAAACATGATAGCAGAGAGTTCCACCTGTGACAGGTCCGGCGAAGACGGTTATAATCCACTAGGAATTCACCACAGGGGCGACTTTTCCCAAACTGAGGACGAGGTTTCAGGTGTCAGCAAACAAGTCAACCAGGAAGACCAACGTAACCCTGGTCACGGTCGCGGTCTTCATCGCCACCTTCATGACGGCCATCGAGGGGACCATCGTCTCCACGGCCATGCCCACGATCATCTCCGACCTGCGGGGCCTTTCCATCATGAACTGGGTCTACTCCATATACCTGCTCATGTGCGCGGTCACCACCCCCATCTATGGGAAACTCTCCGACAGATACGGCCGCAAGCCCCTCCTGACCATCGGCCTCCTGATCTTCGTCATAGGGTCCAGCCTCTGCGCCCTCTCCCAGTCCATGCCGCAACTGATCGGGGCCAGACTTCTCCAAGGCCTGGGTGCCGGAGCCATCCAGCCCCTGACCTACACGGTCCTGGCAGACATCTACCCCCTGGACAAGCGGGCCGGGATGATCGGGCTGAACGGATCAGCCTGGGGCATCGCCTCCATCATCGCCCCCCTCCTGGGTGGGTTCATCGTCCAGCAACTCAGCTGGCATTGGGTCTTCGCCATCAATGTTCCCATCGGCCTGATTGTCATCATCCTGATCCAGGTCTTCCTCAGCGAGCGCATCGAGCCCCGGAAGACTCCGGTCGATTACCGGGGAATCGGTCTGCTCAGCCTTGGACTGATCTGTCTCATGCTGGGTTTGCAAAGCCTGGGTTCGCGTCAGGGCCTCCTGACCCCGGGGATCCTGGGTCTGGCCACGGTGGTCGTCTTCGTCATCCTCCTGCGCCTCGAGAGGCACCAGGCCGACCCGATCCTCCCCCTGCGGCTCTTCTACAACCGGACCTTCGTCATCCAGAACATCTGCATGCTTTTGATTGCCGGCTTTCTGATGGGCTTCGACACCTACATGCCGATCTGGATGCAATCCGTCATGGGACTCAACCCCGCCATGGGCGGATTCGTCGTGACCCCCTCGTCCATCCTCTGGCTCCTGGGCGCCTACCTGGCCGGCCCCCTGACCATGCGCCACCCGCCGCACCGGGCCACCAACATCGCCCTGGCTTTTATCCTGACCGCCTGCATCTGCTATGTGGCTGTCCCCCTGGTCACCCCCTACTGGGTCTTCCTGGTCATATCGGCCATCGTCGGCTTCGGGTTCGGCCTGGCCATCACCACCTCGACCATCACGGCACAGAGCGTGGTCCCGGCCGGTGATGTGGGCGCCTCCACCAGCTTCAACACCCTGGCACGTTCCCTGGGGCAGACCCTGATGGTCTCGATCTTCGGCATCGTCATGAACACGGTCATCGCCGACAGGATCCCCGACCACCCAGGCCTAACCGCCGAGATGATGGACAGGATGATCAACCCCGCCACAGCCAACCAGATTCCTGCCGCCCTGCTTGGTCCAGCCCGATCCATCGTCTTCGACGGCCTGCACTGGATCTTCCTGACCGGTCTTGTCATCCTGCTTCTGGCACTGGTTGCCAACCTGCTCGATCTCCGTTCCAAGACACTCCTGTCCGAGTATCAGCAGTCCGCCGTCGCCGGGGAAACGGCAACCGACATGCCCCGGTGACGGTAGCCGGTAGACAAGTAACAGGTACCACGCACACAAGCAGGAAAGCGGCCAAGCCCACGTATGGGTGCTGGAGGGCTTACTCCCACTTGCCGGTCCGTCATTGTCGCATCCTCCCCATCGCCAACCAGAAGTGCTGGAGAACATGTTATGGAAAGGGTGCTGAGCGGGAGTGTCCTACGGGATCACGCGGAAACACACCTGATGATAGGTATTCGGCAGAAACCACCACAGGAGAAATGCCTGGTTGCTCTTCGCACATCAAGCGGAGCGGAAATCCCCGCAAAGGTACTTATTTGCCCTTGCCGAAGGCGCGCAGTTGGGTGGCGTTCCAGTCCTTGCTGACCGTCGTGGGCATAAGGGCATTCATTCCGGCCGTCTTGGCGGCATTGGAGACGGTGTTGGGAGCGGGAGCCCCGTCGCGGCCCGGTTTGGGGGTCAGGACCCAGAAAGGGGCACCGGGGTTGACCATGGCGGAGGCATCGACGATGGTATCTGCCAGGTCATCCTCGGCATCGCCGTCACGCCACCAGATGATCACGCCATCAACAGCTGCGTCGTAATCCTCATCCACCAGCTCTTCACCGGTCAGGTCTTCGATTCGGGTCCTGATGCCGTCATCGACATCGTCATCCCACATCCACTCCTGGACGATATCTCCAGTATGGAAACCGAACTCTTCCGCTGTATAGGTAGTCTCAGCCACGATTTCAGCATAACAAAACTGCTGGAATTCACCAATTGCAAGCCTGCGTTTTCACACCGACCCGAATCCGGCGGCCGGAGGGGTCACTTGGTTTCAGTGCCCGGATCGACCATGCAATGGGGCAGGCTCCCTCCCCTGCCCTGACCGATGGCCACCAGGGCATCGTAGGCCTGGTCCAGGGTCTCCACCCGGACGTCGCGCAGCCCTTCGGGCACATGCCCCACCACCTGCTTGCAGTTGTCCTTGGGGGCCAGGAACCAGGTGGCCCCATCCCGCTTGGCGCCCATCAGCTTCAGACCGATGCCTCCGATGGGACCAATGGCACCCTTCGCGTCGATGGTCCCCGTTCCGGCGATGGTCTTGCCGCCCGTCTCATCCTCGGGGGTCAGCTTGTCGATGGCGCCCAGGGTGTACATCATGCCGGCCGAGGGGCCTCCGATGTCGTCCACATGCATGCCGATGCTGATGCCGTCGGTCTGGTACCCCCTGGACCTGAGGAAGGACAGGGCCGCCTTGGCGGCCGCATCCTGGGAGCCGTTCATATCGCTGGCTTCCTGCTTGCGGTACTCGTCCAGGGTCTGTCCCTGGGGAATCACGGCCTCCTTGGGCATGACCATGGCCTTGGGGTTGGCCCATCCCACCAGAGTCTCCAGATTGGTGACCGGCGAACCGGGCAGTCCGTCGGCATTGATGGTGGTCAGGAGGAGTCTGCCGGTCCCGGTGTAGGTCCTGGCCCCCTTGATCGAGATGACCGGGTTGGACCCACTCCTGCCCAGCACATCCTGGGTGGGCCCGGGGGTCTCGATCACATAGGGGCTGGGCAGGCAGAGAATCACCAGGGAGAGGAGGACCAGAAGGACACTCGCCAGGATTCGCCTGGTCAGCCTGCGACCGGAGGTTTCCCCGGCCCCGGGTGCGCCTGTGGCGGAGATTCCCTCTTTCCCATGCATATGTGTCATAGCTCCCATATTATGGGAGAAGGAGACGATAAACTGTTCAGACGGTGCACTTTCTGCATCGTCACCCGATTTGCGAGGACTGGAACGACCTTATGGACGAGAATGCAATCCACCAATGGCTGATTGACTGCTTTGGCCCCCTCCAGGGCGAGCTGGCCTGGAAGCAGTTCTCTCAGCTGCCCGAGTCCGTCCGTTCCCGGATGGCCGCCCAGGACCCCTCCCAACTCCCCGAGCCGTCGGAGGTGCAGGCCCTGATCCAGGCCTTCACGGCAGGTGGCCTCAATACCCCGGCCGACATGGAGAACCAGGCCCAGGAGGGCCCCATCAACGTCAACCTCGCCAAGTCCATAGCCCTGGCGCAGACCTCATCCGACCAGTCGGACACCACCGTGACGGCCGGGGACGGAGACCGGGTGTCCAGGATCATGAGCGGGGCCAACCTCTGGCTGGATTCCGTCTGCGCCTTCGACCCGGCCCCCGGTCATGCCGATGCCTTGACCCGGGCCGGTTGGATCGAGGGCAGCATCGATTCCTGGGTCCAGTTCGCTTCCCCCGTGGCCCAGGCCGTCAGCGATGCCCTGACCGCGGTCATGGGCGAGCGCCTGGGAGGGCTCCCCGAGGGGGAGATCTCCGGCATGTTCGCCGGGCCGGTCCCCATTCCCCTGCCGGACAACCTCAAGGATCCGGCCACCCTGATGAAGCTCCTGGGCAACACCTCCTTCGCCATGCAACTCGGCCAGGCCGCCGGCGAGCTCTCCAAGGAGGTACGTGGCGGATTCGATCAGGGCGTGGCCCTCCTGAAGAACCCCGCCGGAGCCCTGATTCCGCAGAACATCAAGTCCTACGCCTCCTCCCTCGACCTGGACCTGGACGAGGTCATGAGCTATCTGGCCCTCCAGGAGGCCGCCCACGCCCGCCTCTTCTCCTCGGTCCCCTGGCTGATGCCCCGCTTCGAGGCCCTGATCGGCAAGTACGCCCGTGGGGTCTCCATCGACCTGGACGCCATGGAGGAACAGCTGCGCGAGGCCACCGAGTTCAATCCGGAATCCATCGCCGGGGCCATCAACCTGAGCAATGTGGGCATCGAGGACACCCCCGAGCAGGAGGAGGCCCTGCACAGCCTGGAGATCCTCCTGGCCCAGGCCGATGGCTGGGTGGACTGCGTGGTCTGGAACGCAGGTATGGCACACATCCCCCACCTGGAGCAGCTCCGTGAGATGACCAGGCGCGAGCGCGCCGTGGGCGGACCAGCAGAACAGACCTTTGAGTCCCTGCTCGGTCTCAGGCTCCATCCCAAGCGTCTGCGTGAAGCGGCCGAGCTATGGGAGAAAGAGACCGGCAAGCTGGGCTTCGCACAGCGCGACGCCATGTGGTCGCATCCCGACCTCCTCCCCACCCTACCCGGGGAGAAGTCGGATGACCGGTCAGGCAACGATGGCCAGGTTGAATCAGGACCAGACGTTACGGACCGGGCCGAAGGGCGGACCTCCGCCCCCACCTCGGTGGATTGGGACGCCGAGCTGGCCAGGCTCCTGGACGATGACAACGGAGAGCATGGCACCGATTCCACCCCGGAACCGGGCGGCAGGGCAGACGGGAACCATGACGGCATCGACGATTCCGAGGGGAGGAACGAGCCACCGGATAAGGGAGACGACCCCTCTCACGGCACCGAGAATCAAGCAGGTTTCCCCGGTACCGACCCCGATCAGGATGATGGTCACCCCGCGGATGGGGATTCCCAGCTGTAGTCCGCGCTCTCAGCGGGTGTGACCGAATGCTTGCGGTGTACGGTCATGCCGCAACCACGGCCAGGAGATTGTCCTTTCTCAAACCCACCATCATCCGAGTCGGGCCGGAGGTCATATCACCTCTGAACGAAACGACTGGGTGAACGTCTGGCGAAGGAGGCCGGGTCCTTCTTCTCGGCAAAGGACAGGTGCAGGGTGTCTTCAGCCCTGGTCACCGCCACATACATGAGCCTGCGCTCCTCCTCCAGGTCGTCACCCTCCCTGGGTGAACCGAAGGGAAGGAGCCCCTCGGAGCAGCCGACCAGGAAGACATGGCCGAATTCCAACCCCTTGGCCGCATGAATGGTCGAGACGGTCACCTGGCCACGCGCCTTGGCCTGCCGGAGGTCATCAAGGGTTGCCTCTTTGCCTGCGTCGGCAGCCACCTCGGGTATGGTCTGGCCCAACCAGCCTGAATCAGTCCGCAACCGGTAGGGAATGCCCCGCTCATGCAGGGCGGCACAGATGATCTGCTGCTGGGCGTTGATTCTGGTCAGGACGGCACATTGCCCGGGATCGGCCCCTCCGTGGATGAGCCGTTCTATCCGCTTGGCCACCCCCTGGGCCTCCTCCCGGTCATCCTGGTACCTGGTCGTCCCGATCCGCTTGCCTGCCTCCCTGGCCGACTTCAGCTTCAGGTAGTCACCCCGGTCGGGTGACTTGGAGAGGACCCTGTTGGCATAGTTGACCACCTGGGGCGTGGACCGGTAGTCGGTGTTCAGCTGGATGTCGGCCTTCATACCCGGGAATTCCTCGGGGAAATCGAGCAGGTAATAGGAGGCGGCCCCGGCGAAGGAGTAGATGGTCTGGGCGGGGTCGCCCACCACGCAGATATTGTCACGGCCATCCAACCAGAGGTTCAGCAGACGGTGCTGAAGGGGTGACACATCCTGGTACTCGTCCACGGTTATCCAACGGATACGGGATCTGATGACGGCTGCCGCTTCGGGCTCCTCCTGGAGAATGTGGCAGACCAGAAGGAGAATGTCGTTGAAGTCCATCTGGTTATGGGCCGACTTGTCGTACTCGAAGGCCGAATAGAGGTCAGCCATCCGGTCGGGGTCGAGCCCCGCCGGTGGGGTGCGGTGGGTGGCGGCGCAGACGCGAACGTAATCCTGGGGGGCGATCAGCCCCACCTTGGCCCAGTTGATCTCGGCATCCAGGTCGCGCACCTGGCCCGGGTCGGCCTCCTCCTGGCCGCAGACCCTTTGGTAGGCGGTTTTCACCAGGGGTCTCAGGTCCTGGATCAGGGTGGGTGAATGGGAAGAGCTGACCTGGTCCCAGACCTGACGGAGCTGATGGAAGGCCGCCGAGTGGAAGGTGGCGGTCCTGACCGAGTCCGGCACCCCCAAGGCGGTGAGCCGGGAACGCATCTCGGCCGCCGCCTTCACCGAGAAGGTGACGGCCAGGGTTTTGGAGGGATCCCAACTCCCGCGGGCGCAGGCATAGGCGATTCGGTGGGTGATGGTCCGGGTCTTTCCTGCACCGGCCCCGGCTATGATCCTGACCGGGCCGTCCAGACTGAGAACAGCCTCCCTCTGGAACCGGTCCAGACCCTCCAATGAGTTCTCCTGATCTTCATGCACACCCCCATTGTGTCAAACCGCCCCGTCCGACGCTCGCCATGGTGTCCATGTGGTCAAAGGTTCCCGGGAGGAGACCCCGACGACCTCCGCCTTCTGGAAGCCCGTCGCTTGTATTATCCTTGGGAGTGTGAGTGAAAAAACGAAGCTGACCTTGGCCGCACTGGCTTCCGCAGCCATGCCCGATGTGCAGATGACGGGCGCCAGGGACTGTGATCAGATCAGCCACATGGACCGGGCCGAGGGGATCAGCTCTGCTGTGGTCCAGGATTCCATGGGGAACACCTACGATGTATGGGCAGCCGACCAGGAAGTCGGCAAGCAGCGCATGGCGGCCCGGGTCAAGGCGGCCCGAGCCCTGGAGGACGCCAAGGAAGTGGCCGCCATGGGCTTCCGGGTGGAGCAGGTTCTGGCCTATGAACCGGGGCTGAGCGAGACCAGCCCCACCGGCAGGGTCAGCGTCACCGTCATGCGGCACTGCCCAGGCAGGATCCGCCCCCTCCATCTGCTGACCGTCAACGAGTGCACGGCCGCGGGAACGGCCATCGGGGCCATCCACCGCATCCGGCCGGACTTCCTCAAGGAGCACCGGTATCCCGCCTTTACGACGGTTCAGATCTCATCCCAGCTTCAGGGGTGGATCAAGCGCCTGCGCAAGGACGGCCACGTCCCTGAAGAGATCACCGACAGCTGGGCCTCCATCGTCGAAACGGATGGACTCTGGTCATTCGACACCTGCACGGTACACGGCGGCTTCTCGGATGGCGACCTTCTCTTTGCGGACTCCGGACTGAGCGCCGTGTACGGGTGGCAAGACATACAGGTCAATGATCCCGCCCGCGACCTGGCCTGGATCTTCTCCAAGCTGGACGGGTCCCGCCGCAATGCGGTCATCGCCGCCTACGGACGGATGGTGGGCTCACGGCTGGACGACCTGATCATGCTCCGGGCCAACCTCTGGCTGCAGATGGAACAGGTGGGCGAGTTCATCACGGCCCTGGACCGGGCCGACAACGAACGCATCATCCAGTTCAAGGCCCAGGTGGAACGCCTGGCCCAGCAGCTCAGCGACCACGAGCAGGCCAGCCGTGCCCATGAGGACCATAAGGCGGCCAAGCCCGGAGCCGGGTCCGCCCCATCGACGATTACGGTGGGAACCCTCCTGAAGGGAGAGGACGAGGCCAAACCCCGCACAACCGGATCGAACGGGACGTCCGAGGCCGCCGAGAATGGATCCTCGGCTGACACTGGGACCAAATCAGATGACCGGACCCACATTGTCCGGCCGGAGGAAAAGACCAACGAGTCCCGGGCCGATGAGGACAGGGTGGACGAACCTGCAGGCGACAGCTCGGTCACCGTTGCCATCAGCAAGGTCGACATGGTCGATCTGGCCCAGACCCAGACCGCCATGGACCATATGTCGGCCAGGGTACAGGCGGAGACCCAGATCACCAATCCGGCTACCGGCCAGGCCCGTGTCGCCGACGAACACGATGAGAACACGGATGACGAAAAGAACGCTGGGGCGGACAAACCGGGGGATGCGGGAACAATGGCGGATACTGGCCTGCCCGATCAGGACAGGCACCCTGATCTGAACCACGATGAACTCCCGAACAGCGAAGATCGTTCAGATGAGCACCAGGAGGAGGAACCCTCCCCGGACGTGGAATCCGCCGATGAGGACTTCGCACAAGAGAAGAACCTCACACAGGACGAGAACCCTTCACAGGATGATCAATCCTCTCAGGTCAAGGAAGCCGCCGATGGGGACCAAGCCGGCAAGAAGGAAGCTGGACCCGCCCACGATGAGGCTTCCGACGAATTCCCCCTGACCGGCACGGAAACCATTGTCATGCCCCGCAAGCCCGACCCGAAGGAGACACCGACCAGGACCACGGATGGAATCGTCCGTCAGGACAGGAACGACGCTCAGGGCGTAATCGACCCCGCCAGCGAATAATGAAACAAGCATATTGCCCGCCAGCTCGCCTACAGGGCAGGCGGAATCCTTGGAGGCAAAGATGGATATTGAATTCGGCATCAGGAACGTGGCCCGCACGGTCAACTTCAGCATGGACGCCAAGGCCGAAGAGGTGGCCGCCCACATCAGCCAGGCCCTGAGCGCAGGAGGCCCCATCGATCTGGTCGACGACAAGGGCCGTCACATCATCGTCCCCAAGGATGCCCTGGGCTATGCGGTCATCGGTTCGGACACCACCCACCCGGTGGGCTTCGGCGCCCTGGGTGGCGCCACCGACTGAGATTGGTCAGACCCCACATGCGGTATTTGGCAGGCCGGTAAAGACCCTCACTCCGAGGGATACCCCACCGGCCTGCTTCCGTATGCCCGACGGACAATCCGCTCCACCACCGGGGCACCGGTACGGTTCTCCCCCAGTTCGTTGGGCTTGCCATCACCGTGCCAGTCGGACCCGCCGGTCACCAGGAGGTCCCAGCGTTCAGCCAGGGCCAGCAGCCGTTCGCGCTCCTCGGGCGGGTTGTCGCGGTGCCGGACCTCCAGGCCGTCCAACCCCTCCCTGACCAGGTTTCCTATCTGCTCGTCACTGAGGAGGACCGGGTTGCGCTTGGTGGCACCCGGGTGGGCGATGACCACGACCCCACCGGCATGTTTGACGGCCTTCAGCACCTGGTGGGTGGTGGGCGACGGGGTGGGCAGATAATAGGGGCTGGAGGAGGAACAGACCCCGGCGAAGGCCTCGCTCCGGTCGCGATAGACCCCCGCCCCGACCAGGGCGTCGGCGATATGGGGACGGCCGACGGTGGTCCGGCCACCCTCCTTGACCTGGTCGAGCACATCCGTCCAGGTGATTGGGTAGTCCCGGGATATCCTGTCGACCATGGTCCTGGTCCTGGTCAGCCTGGCCCGCCTGGTCCGCTCGAAAAGCCTGGTTATGACCTTGTCTTCGGAGTCATAGAGGTAGGCCAGCATATGGACCGAAACGTTCCGGTCCTCAGCCGTGATCTCGGTGCCCAGGAGCAGGGGCATCCCCGCCCCCTCCGCGGCCTGCGCGGCCATCTCCCAGCCGGCGTTGGTGTCGTGGTCGGTGATGGCCAGGCCTGCCAGCCCTCGTTTCCCGGCCAGGGCGACCATCTGCGCGGGGGTCATGGTCCCGTCGGAAAACACCGTATGGCAGTGCAGGTCCCACCCCGGCCCGTCCTGGTCCAGGTCGGGGTTCACCCCTGTCTCATGAGTCATGCCTCCATCCTAAACTCGTTTTCGTATCAACGCCCTGAGCGAGCACTCCCCTTGCAGGAGTTGCACCTTCTTCGGGACCATTCCGACCTACCGAGGTGGTGGCCATGAGCGAGCGGAATTCCGGAACAACCTCACCGGGCTGGCGCCATGGGCATGTCTGGACCTATCTGATGGCCGGCATCGCCTCTCTGGCGGCCCTCTTCGCCAGCCTGATCCTGTCGGCGGAGACCCTCCAACTGGCCCGGAACCCCCAGGGACGACTCAGCTGCGACATCAACTCCGTGGTTTCCTGCTCAACCGTGGCCCAGTCCTGGCAGGCCGAACTGATTCACCTGGGCACCCTGCCCATCCCCAACGCCTTCCTGGGTCTGGTCGCCGAGGCGGCCTTCCTGACCCTGGCCGTGGTCGGCCTGAGCGGGGTCAGGCTCCCCTCCTGGCTGGCCGGGTTGACCTGGTTCGGCTCACTCCTGGCCCTGGCCTATGCCACCTGGCTCTTCACCCAGTCGGTCTTCGTCATCAGGGCCCTCTGCCCTTGGTGCCTGGTCCTGATGGCCTCCACCAGCATCCAGTTCATGGCCTTCGGTCACGCCACCGTGACCGTCCAGGGACTTCCCTCGCAAACCGGCCGCCTGCCCGGTCTGGGGCGGGGGCTACGTACTTACTACCGTCTGCACTTCGACCTGATGGTCGACCTGGTCTGGCTGGTGGCCCTGACCACCATCATCCTGGTCACGGAAGGGTCGGCACTCTTCGGGTGATCAGGTCAGATTCCGGGGAATGTCCTCCAGGGTGAGACGGGACACAAGCCTGGCCTCACCGGTCAGATGGACCTCCTGATCGTCCACATCCACGCCCAGGACACCGCCGCCCACACGGATGGTCCAGTGGTCCAACCCGGTCAGGGCCCTGAGCACCACACCGCTGGCGCTGAGCCCGGTCCCACAGGACAGGGTCTCCCCGACGCCACGCTCATAGACCCGCATGGCGGCATGACCCCTTCCGGCTTGGGAATCCATGGATTCCAGACGAAGGAATTCGATGTTCTGCCCCTCCTCCAGACCAGGATGGGCACTGGGCTGCTTCTCGAGATCCAACTCGTCCAGGTCGGGCAGGTCGCTCCTGGACAGGAGTGTGGTGACGGCCTCAGGCAGACCGGCCGGGGTCGGATTCCGCACGGAGACGCCTGAACTTGCATCCGCTCCAGCCACGTCGGAACCACTCCCGACAGGGCCCTTTCCCAACCCGGCCAGGACCACCACATGGGGATTGCCCATGTCAACCAGGGTTCCCGGAGCCGAGCCGTCCAGGGCACCGCCGTCCACCATCCGACCGCCCAGGGGGCCCATCGTCCAGGCCCCGATATTGACGGTGAAGACATGCCCACCGTCGTCGGACATGGGGCTGCGGGAAACGATGCGCTTGACCCCTGCCCGGGTGCCGAGCAGGAAGGACGACCCCTCCATGGTCGGTGCCAGCCCCTGTTTCTGGGCGAAGAGGGTGATGGCGCGGGTGCCATTGCCGCACATCTGGGCCAGGGATCCGTCGGCGTTTCGGTAGTCCATGAACCACTGGCAGCCGAACCGGTCGCACCCCTCGATGGCCTCCTGGTCCAGGTCGCTGACGTCCCGGGGATGGGCCAGGCGAATCACCCCGTCGGCACCGACCCCGAAATGCCGGTCACAGAGCCAACGCACCTGGTCGGCACTGGGCTCCAGGTTCCCCTGGGGATCCTCATAGACCACAAAATCGTTGCCCGTCGCATGCATTTTGTAAACAGTCCGGGGAATACTCATGGTTGTAGGGTACGGCCATTCACCGACAGGATAGGCTTGTCATTCAGCTTGGAAAGGAGCTGCCAGATGGGTTCAGGGGCACCGATCGGGATCTTCGATTCCGGACTCGGAGGATTGAGCGTCACCGCCTGCATCCATGACCTCCTCCCCTTCGAGGACCTGCACTACTTCGGCGACTCGGCCAATGCCCCCTACGGAACCAAGTCTCCCGAGGCAGTGGCCCAACGCTGCATGGCCATTGGCGACCGGTTCATGGACCAGGGCGTCAAGGCCATGGTCATCGCCTGCAATACGGCCACCAGCGTCTGCGTGGAGGAGATGCGGCAGCGCTACCCGGTCCCCATCATCGGCATGGAGCCCGCCCTGAAGCTGGCCTGCCAACGGGGCGACGGACGCCCCCAGCGGGTCATCGTGGCGGCCACCCCCCTGACCCTGAAGGAGGACAGGTTCTCCCGCCTGATGGACAGGTTCAAGGCCACCCACGCGATTTTCACCCAGCCCTGTCCGGACCTGGTCCGGATTGTGGAGTCCGGCCACCTGGATGACCATGACCTGGTCGATGCCACCCTCCACCGGTACCTGGACCGGTACGACCTGGACACCATGGACTCGATCGTCCTGGGATGCACCCATTTCGTCTTCTTCCGGGGGCGAATCGCCAGAATCTGCCCACCCGGACTGGCCCTGATAGACGGCAACGGGGGAACGGCCAGACACCTCCGGAATCTCCTTGCCGAGTCCGGTCAATTGAAGGATGATGGGGCCCCGGGCAGGATACTCATCGCCAACTCGGATCCCTCTGCCCGGATGCTCGAGTACTCCCGCCATCTGCTCGAGTCGGGCAGGGGCCGGGCTTGTCCATCATCCGCGCATAAGCTGTAGGGGACAATCGACGAAACGAGGTGTCTCATGGGAACGAACCGAACAGCTGTCATCGATGTGGGCGGCGGGTACCGTTCCATCTTCGGCGCCGGCGTCTTCGACCGTTGCATGGAGGAGGGCATCAATTTCGACCACTGCTACGGGGTCTCGGCAGGCAGCGCCAATCTGGCTTCCTTCCTGGCAGGGCAGCTCAGGCGGTGCTACAAGTTCTACACGGTCTATTCCTCGAGGAGGGAATACGCCGGGGCCGGTAACTTCGTCAAGGATGGCAGCTTCGTCAACCTGGACTACGTCTACGGAACCCTCTCGGCCCACGACGGGGAAAACCCCCTGGACTACCAGGCGCTGATGAAGAACCCCGCCGGGTTCACGGTCGTGGCCTGCAATGCCCTGGACGGCTCGGCAACCTACTTCGACAAGTCCGACCTGGCCCAGGACAACTACGACATCCTCAAGGCCTCATCCTCGGTGCCGGTGGCCAACAAGGCCTACATGATCGACGGGATCCCCTACCTGGACGGCGGCATCGCCGACCCGGTTCCGGTCCGGAAGGCCCTGGACGAGGGCTATGACCGCATCGTCCTGGTCCTGACCCGTCAGCGGGACATCCTGCGCGAGCAGAAGAAGGACGTCCTCCCGGCCAGGATCCTTGCCAGGACCTACCCGGCCGCCGCCGAACGGCTCATGGAGCGCTACAAGACCTACAACGACGAGGTGGCCTTGGCCAAGGAGGCCGAGAAGAAGGGCAAGGTCCTGATCCTGGCCCCCGACAGCCTCTGCGGACTGACCACCCTCAGCAAGTCCCTGAAAGGGCTCAATGAGATGTACGACAAGGGCTACCGGAGTGCCGAGGCCATCAAGGACTTCCTGGTCGGCTGAAGCCCGCAGGCCGATCACCGAACCTGATCGACCTGCTTACGGAATACGACTGACCCGCTCACCCAACCAGCGGGCGAACTGTGATTGACGATTCTGCCCTACCGCTCATCCTGGGTGGACTGGGCGGTCATCATGGCCGTGGCCATCTGGTTGAAGAGCTCGTTGTACCCACCGGGGGTCGCAGCAGGCAGCACGAGAGTCTTGGCATTGTCGGACTCGGCCATGGACCGCATCACATCCAGATACTGGTTGAACAAGACCACGTTGTTGACTGCGTCGATATCCATGCCGACGGCCTTCAGGCTGTTGATCTGATCGACGATACCGTTGGCGATCTCGCGCCGGTAGTTGGCCTGGCCCTCACCCTGCATACGGGTCTTCTCCGCATCGGCGCTGGCCTGGGTCTCGATTTCAATCCTCCTGGCTGCGGCCCGTTCCCTGGTGGCCTCCTTCTCACGCTGTGCGGCGTTGATGGAGTCCATGGCCTGCTTGACCTGGGCTGAGGGATCGATGGCGGTGACCAGGGTCTTGATGACGGAGAAGCCGAAGCGCCGCATCTCCTGGCCGACGGTCTGCTGCACGTCGGAGGCGATATCGTCCTTGCGGGCGAAGGCGTCATCCAGGCTCAGGGAGGGGATGGCGGAACGGAGGGCATCTTCCATGTAGGAGCGGAGTTGCCCGGCCGGGTCGCCCAGCTCGTAGTATGCCGTGGCCACGTTCTGCGCCTCGACGCGGAACTGTGTGGATACCTCCACGGTGACGAAGACGTTGTCCTTGGTCTTGGTTTCCAGCTTCACGTTGAGCTGGTTGACCCTGAGGTTGGTCTTGGTGGCCACCCTGTCGACAAGGGGGATCCTGACGTGGATTCCGGCCAGGACCACCCGGTGAAACTTGCCGAACCGTTCAATGATGTAGGCCTGCTGCTGTGGCACCACGAATATGCTCAGCATGAGACCTAACAGAATGATGACCAAAAGGCCTATTGCGATACCAGAACCCATCTTCCTGCTCCTTTGATTCCGAACGGCCCACGGCCCCCACTCCAGGACCAGCCGCCTCCGACAGTCGTCATGACCACCATACATGAAACCGAACATGGCCATGATTGCACCGGAGCGCGGAAATACCGTGGAAGCCGAACCAGGGGGAATACACTCGGCCTTATCAGCCCGCGCCGGAACCGTGGACGAATTCACCACTTCTGAAAGGACGATTCATGACACTGCTTCGCAATACCAATACGGAGATCTTCCCCCTGGTCCTGGGAGGCAACACCTTCGGCTGGACCAGTGACGAGCAGACCAGCGACAAGGTCCTGGAGGCCTACGTCGAGGCCGGCGGCAACCTGATTGACACCGCCGACGTCTACTCGGCCTGGGCACCGGGCCACTCCGGCGGCGAATCGGAGATTATCCTGGGGCGCTGGCTGGCCAGAAGCGGCAAGCGCGACAAGGTATTGGTGGCCACCAAGGCCAGCCAGCATCCCCAATACCCCGGGCTGTCGGCCCGGAACGTCGAAGCCGCCGCCGATGCCTCCATGCTCCGCCTTGGCGTGGATGTGATCGACCTCTACTACGCCCACTTCGATGATCAGAAGACCCCCCTGGAGGAGACCGCTGCAGCCTTCGACAAACTGGTCAAGGAGGGCAAGGCCCGGGCCATCGGCCTGTCCAACTACTCCCCCGACCGAATCCGCGAGTGGTTCAGAATCGCCCGCCAGAACGACCTGACCCTCCCAGTGGCCCTGGAACCCCAGTACAACCTGGTCTACCGCAAGGCCTACGAGGGTGGCCTCATGGAGGTGGCCCGGGATGAGGACCTGGCCGTATTCCCCTACTTCTCCCTGGCCTCAGGTTTCCTGACCGGCAAGTACCGCACCCTGGACGATCTGAAAGGCAAACAGCGCGAGGGGATGGTCAAGGACTTCTTCACCCAGGAGGGTCTGGACGTGGTCTCGGCCATGGACGGCATCGCCAAGGCCCACGGCGTGGAGTTGGCCACCGTGGCCCTGGCCTGGCTGAACCACCGCCCTCAGGTTGCGGCCCCAATCGCCTCCGCCCGGACACCAGAGCAGCTGCCGGCCCTCCTGGCCGCGGCCAAGCTGGAACTGAGCGACAAGGAGATCCAAACCCTCAACGAGATCAGCGACAAGGTCGGCGCCTGAGTCTGAGGTCTGAGGTCACCGCCGCGAAGATGGTTTGACTGTGGTGGCCCGAAAATACAAAAGGGCTTCCATCCCGGTCCGGATGGAAGCCCTTTTCCGTGTCCTGCAATCAGGCCTTGGCCAGATCCACCTGGGGCTCGGTCAGTCCGTCAGCGGCCTTGACCTCCAGGCTGGTGGCCAGGGTCTCCTGACTGATCAGGTTCCGGAACTGCTCGGCCTTGGGGGCATCCGCCGCAGGCAGGGTCAGGGTCAGGCTGATCCGGTCGGCTATGTCCAGGTCGGCGGCCTTGCGGGCGTCCTGAACCTGCCGGATCAGGTCCCTGGCGTATCCCTCGGCCATGAGGTCATCGGTGAGTCGGGTGTCCAGGATGACGAATCCGCCGGTGGGCAGCGCGGCTGAAGCCGACTGGTCCGCCTGCGCCCCGTCCTCCTGTTCGATCCTGTTGTCAAGCTGATACTCGGTGGGCTCCAGGGCCACGTCACCAGCGGGGGTCTGGACCACCACCCGGCCATCCTCCTCCCGCCAGGCTCCGGCCTTGGAGGCCTTGATGACGAACTGGACCTGCTTGCCCAGCCTGGGCCCGGCGGCCCTGGCATTGACCTTCAGGTCATGGATGATGCGCAGGCCACGCTCCTGGGCCTGATCCAGAGTGCAGAACCCCACATCCTTGATGTTGAGCTCGGCCTTGAGGATGCCCACATAGGGGCGGGCGGCATCGGGGTCGCGGTCGATCACGGTCAGCCTGGAAAGGGGCTGACGAACCCGGATCTGCTCGGACTTGCGCAGGGAGAGGGTGGCGGAGACCACCTCGCGGACCTTCTCCATGGCGGCGACCAGGGCCGTATCGTCCTTGACTGCCCGACCCAGCTCGGTCTCCTCGCCAGTGGCCTCGTCGACCAGGAAGGGCCAGTCGGCCAGATGGACCGACTCCCCTCCGGTCAGACCACGCCAGACCTCCTCGGCCTCCATGGGGGCCAGGGGTGCCAGGACGCGCGAGAAGACCTCCAGGACCGTGTAGAGGGTGTCGAAGGCCTGGTGGTCCTCACTCCAGAACCGGTCGCGGTTGTTGCGGATGTACCAGTTGGTCAGCACATCGATGAAGTCGGTGACCGCATCGCAGGCATCCGAGATGGCGAAGTCGTTCAGGGCCTTCTCGACCGACAGGACCAGACGGCGCAGTCGGGCCAGGAGGAAGCGGTCCATCTCGGGCAGGTTCCCGACCCGGTCGGCCGTCAGCCGGTGCGCCTCATACCCTGCTCCCCCATTGGCCGCGTTGGCGTAGAGGGTATAGAAGTAGTAGGAGCTCCAGACCGGCAGCATGACCTGGCGGACCGTGTCACGAATCCCGTCGGCCGTCACGACCAGGTTCCCCCCACGCAGGATGGAGGAGCTCATCAGGAACCATCGCATGGCATCGGAACCATACTTGTCGAAGACCCCGTTCACGTCCGGATAGTTGCGCAGGTGCTTGCTCATCTTCTGGCCGTCCGAGCCCAGGACGATGCCGTGGCAGATCACGTTCTTGAAGGCCGGTCGATCGAAGAGGGCCGTTGACATGATGTGCATGGTGTAGAACCAGCCACGGGTCTGGCCGATGTACTCCACCACGAAGTCGCAGGGGTCCCTGTCCTCGAAGTACTGCTTGTTCTCGAAGGGGTAGTGGAACTGCGCGAAGGGCATGGAGCCCGACTCGAACCAGCAGTCCAGCACGTCCGAGATCCTGTGCATGGTCGACTTGCCTGTGGGGTCGTCGGGGTTGGGCCTGGTCAGCTGGTCGATCCAGGGCCGGTGCATGTTGACCTGGCCCTTGTCGTCGGTCGGGTAGCGGCCGAAGTCCCGCTTGAGCTCGTCCAGGGAGCCGTAGACATCCACCCTGGGATACCTGGGGTCATCCGATACCCAGACCGGGATGGGGGACCCCCAGAACCGGTTGCGGGAGATGGACCAGTCACGGGCGTTGGCCAGCCACTTGCCGAACTGGCCGTCCTTGACGTTCTCGGGAATCCAGTTGATCTCCTGGTTGAGTTCCAGGAGGCGGTCCTTGATCCTGGTGACGGAGACGAACCAACTGGAGACCGGCTTGTAGATCAGCGGGGTGCCGCAACGCCAGCAGTGGGGGTAGGAGTGGACGTAGCTCTTCTCCTGGAAGAGGATGGCCCGGTGCTCGGCGGGAATCCGGCCCAGGGGGCCATCGCCGGCGCGCAGGTTACGGATGATGGGCAGGTTGGCATCGAAGGCCTGCATCCCCTCGTAGTCCGGGCACTCGCCGGTGAAGACGGCACCGGCGTCCAGGGGGTCCACGGTCCTGATCCCCTTGGCGTTGAGGGTGTTCATATCATCCTCGCCGTAGGGGGCCTGGTGGACCAGTCCGGTTCCCTCGACGGTGTCCACGTAGTCGGCCGTGTAGATGGTGTAGGCATTGGGGCCGGGCGTCCCGCCCTCGGCCAGGGCCTTATCGTCCGCGTAATAGGGGAAGACCGGCCAGTAACGCCAACCCTCCATCTCGGAGCCCTTGAGGGTCCGGACCACCTGGTAATCCTCCCCCAGCTGCTTGGCATAGTCACCCAGACGGGCCGTGGCCAGGTAGAACTTCTTCCCGGCATAGTCGCCGCTGACCGGGCTGACCTCGGAGTACTCGATGTCGGCACCGACCACGATGGCCAGGTTGGTGGGGACGGTCCAGGGGGTGGTGGTCCAGAAGACCGCGTAGGCATCCTCCTCGTCCCTGAGCCGGACGGCCACGGAGACCGTGGTGTCCTGCCGGTCCTGGTAGACGTCGGCATCCATGCGCAGCTCATGGTTGGACAGTGGGGTCTGATCCTTCCAGCAGTACGGCAGCACCCGGTTTCCCTGGTATGCCAGTCCCTTGTCATAAAGGGTCTTGAAGGCCCACATGACGGACTCCATGTAGGGCACGTCCAGGGTCTTGTAGCCGTGGTCGAAGTCGACCCAGCGGGCCTGGCGGTGGACGTAATCCTTCCACTCGTCGGTGTACTTGAGGACGGAGGAACGGCAGGCGTCGTTGAACTTCTCGATGCCCATCTGCTCGATCTGGTCCACGCTGTCGATGCCCAGCTCCCTTTGGGCCTCCAGCTCGGCGGGCAGGCCATGGGTGTCCCAGCCGAACACACGGTTGACCTTGTGGCCCTTCATGGTCTGGTAGCGCGGAATCACATCCTTGACGTACCCGGTCAGGAGGTGACCATAGTGGGGCAGGCCATTGGCGAAGGGGGGACCGTCGAAGAAGACGAACTCGTTGTCGGCATGGTCACCCGAGGGCCTGCGCTCCACGGACTTGTTGAACGTGTCATCCCGGTCCCAATACTCCAGTACCGACTCCTCCATGTGGGGGAATGAGGGATTGGGGGTCACCTGGGAAAGACCCTGGTCCACCACGGCCTTGGGATAGACATTGCCGTCCTGCTTGTCTGGTTCAGTGGATTGGCTCACCGTTCACGCTCCTCGCTGGTTGTTCCTGTAACCACGCCGAGGACGATGGGACCCAATCAGGTCCACCGCGGTACCACCTCGCTTGCCCGGCCAAGACACCCTGCCGGACCGCTTCATCAGGGCTGTGCGGGCCCACCCGTCGGGTCTACTGGGAACCAGCCCGGGGCTGGTTCTGTTCTTCCGAAGGCTCCCCGCTGATGACGGATCAAGGCCCATTGGTCAACAGATTATACCACCCTCATGAAATCATTGACTGGCTTTCGTATCCTGGGACCGGACATCCGCAAGACGGGACACACCAAAAAGCCTTGACCAGGATGACCCGCCCTGTCGGCAGGCTGCAATGAAAGACCACGGCAACGACCTGGAAGACCTTCCGCAGAACAGCTCTGCCCCTTGGAAGCAAGAGGCGCTACTTCTGGAAGCAATCGGGGTTGGCGAAATCCCCGGGGACGGTGCCCAGGGTGTCGGCGGCACCCAGGATTTCGCGCCAGGAATCGAGCGAACGACCATAGGGCCGAGCCTGGGCACCGTGTACCTGAAGGTCGGCCTTGGCCAGGAGGACCTCCTCCTCGGTCAGGCCGGAGAAGAGGGATTCCAGGCGGGCCAGCTGGCCCGGGTCATAGAAGTCGTGGCCGATGATCTCCAAGAGCCGTCCCGCACGCTCCTGGGGCAGGGAGTCCCAGTGTCGCAGCTCGATGTAGTTCTTCAGCCGCACATCGTTGAAGTGCGTGGTCAGGATATGGGCCACTTCATGCTCGTTCAGGGGGCGGTCGGGGTAGATCTCGGCCGCATTTTCGTGCCAGCAGATGAAGAAGGGCTTCTCATGCCGGTCCCGGACCTCAGGTGTCTGGGAGACATCGGCCACCATGAGCGGGGTGGAAAGGAGGTCGACCGCATAGTCCTCCCAGCCGAACCCCTCCTCGTAGAGTCCGGGGATGAGCCCGGTGCGCTGGACGTCCAGCCAATCCCAGATGCGCTGCCGACGCAACGGCAGGGTGTTGACCTGGTCCTCGAAGATCGGGGTGTTGCGGAAGAAGTAGGCCAGGATGGGACCGATGGCGGTGCCCAACCTGATCTTGGCGACCGCGTCCCGCTCATCCCGGTAGTCGATGCTGACCTGGGTCGAGGCGGTGCTCCGCATCATCATGGGCCCGCACTGGCCGATACGGCCCAGGTAGGTGTTCATGACATCGTAGCGTTCCTTGGGATTGACATGCACGTCACGGAAGGAACCGGCAGGCCGATATCCGTACTCGACCAGGCGGAAACCCAGCCGTTCGGCGATCGGGTCCACCTGGCTGCGGAAGCCTCGGTAGAGGGACTCGAATTCATTCCGGTCCCTCAGAACCCCCAAGGAGCATTCCACCTGGCTGCCGGGCTCCAGGGAGACCACGCACCCCGGCCGGCTCAGCCCAACCAGGAAACCATCTTCCCGGTACTCCTTGTCACCGTCATAGAGCGGTTCCAACTCCTTGAGCAGGGCCGCTATGCCGGTCTCACCCTCGTAGGGAACCGGGGCATCGGTTCCGTCGTTGCGTACCGGAAGGTGCTCGATCTCGACGCCGAACCCCTGGTCGGCGGCCGACTTGGCCCCATGCTCGAAGTACCGGACCAGGCTGGCTACATGCTTGGGGTTCGGAACCGTCAACAGGTGCGCATACCCGACACCTCTGCTTTTCCTCATGCTGTCATGGTAGGAGGCGGACTCCCCCGACGGAAACCAACACACCATAATCCGATACCCTCCCCGTTAACCACATTGCACTATCGTGACTGGCCTTGGCCGAAGGTATCCCCCTCACCGACTTGAAGGGCAAAACCAGACCGGTCCTGCCGGGAACCCCATGGGACCCACCAGGACCGATCGAGGCATGAGGAGAATGCCTGCCGAGTCATCCGAGGACGTCCGGCGCCCCTTCCTTACCGAACGGTGAAGGCCACCTTCTGCAGGTCGTTTCTGCGTGAGGAGTGACCGATCAGCACCTCGAATTCTCCCGGCTCAACCTTCCGGTCGCCCTGGGCGTCAACCAGGGTGCAGTCCGACACGGGAATCCCGAAGTGGACCCGGGTGGTTTCACCGGCCTCCAGGTGGACCCTCCGGAAGGCCTTGAGTTCCCGGTCCGCCCAACTGACCGAGGTGACCAGGTCGCTGATGTAGACCTGGACGATTTCCGTTCCGGCCCGCCGACCGGTATTGGTCAGGTCGACCTCCACCTCGACCGTGTCCTCCGGACCCACCTCGGCCGGACCCGTGAGCCTGGGCTGCCCGTATGCAAAGGTGGTGTAGCCCTGACCCTCGCCGAAGGCGAAGGCCGGGTCCTGGGTCAGGTCGGCATACCGGTTGCCGTGCTGGCCCCGAATCTGGTTGTAGTAGACAGGCAACTGGCCGGCATGGCGGGGGAAGGTGATGGGCAGACGACCGGTGGGTTCGACCTGCCCGGTGAGGATCCGGGCCAGGGCACGCCCGCCCTGCATACCGGGGCTGGGAACCCAGATCAGGGCCTTGGCCGCCTCGGCGGAGGGTGGCAGGATCAGGGGCTTGGACGACATGAGGACGATGACCATGGGCTTGCCGGTCTCGGCCAGGGCATCCAGGAACCGGGCCTGGGGACCATACAGGTCCAGGGTGGCGGTCGAGCGACCCTCCCCCACCAGTTGGACCACATCACCGACCACGGCCACGATCAGGTCGCTGGCCTTGGCCGCCTCGATGGCCTGGTTGAACCGGGCCTGGTCGACAAGGGCCGGGGCCGCCACCTTGGGCCGGGGCTGCCCATCCGGGTAGAGAGCCCCGTCGGGGTCATCCACCAGGCGGGCGATGTCGATGCCGGAAGTGCAGGTCAGGGTCCAATCGTCGGGCAGTTCCTGGCGGAGGCCGTCGGCCACGGTGGAGATCATCTCCCTGGGCTGGTCCTGAATCCAGTCACACTGACCGGACCCGCCGGCCCAATCCCCCAACTGGTTCTGGGCATCGTCGATCAGGGGACCGACCAGGGCGATGGAGTGCGACTTTCCGTCCGCGCAATGGCCCTGGTCATCCAGGCCGCCGAAGAGCGGCAGGGCACCCTTGTTTCGCAGAAGGACCATGGATTCCTCGGCCACATCCAGGTTGAGCTGCTGGTGCCCGGGGGAATTGATGACCACCTTCTGGGCCTGGGGATCAGGCAGGCGCGGGTCCTCGAAGAGTCCCAGACGGAACTTCAGGGCCAGGATATGACGAACGGCCCGGTCCAGGTCCTTCTCGCGGAGCATCCCCTGGTCCAGGGCGTCCAGGGCCCCCTGGTAGAAGCCGGGGGTGGTCATGACCAGGTCGTTGCCGGCCCTGACGGCGGCTGCGGCGGCGTGGGTGTAGTCGGGCTGGACCTTCTGCTCCCAGACCATGCGCCCCACGTTGTCCCAGTCGGTGATCAGGGTGCCCTGGTAGCCCCAGCTCCCCCGCAGAACATCGTTGAGAAGCCAGTCGTTGATGGTCACTGGTGTGCCGTCAATGGACTGGTAACCCAGCATGAAGGTGGCCACCCCCTCCTTGGCCAGGCGCTCGAAGGGCGGCAGGAACCATGAAAGGAGCTTGCGGTGGGAGAGGTCGGCCTCGGAGGCATCACGCCCTCCCTGGGTCTCGGAGTACCCGGCGAAGTGCTTGGCCGTGGCCAGGACCGAGTCCTTGGCCAGAGAGCCGGACAGGGCCGAGCCGCCCTGATACCCCCGGACCAGGGCCGAAGCCATCTCGCCGATCAGGTAGGGGTCCTCGCCGAAGGTCTCGTCGACCCGACCCCACCTGGTGTCACGGGCGATGCAAAGAACCGGCGAGAAGGTCCAGTGGACACCGGTCGTGGCCACCTCCCGTGCCGTGGCCCGTCCCATCCTCTCTACTAGGTCGGGATCGAAGGAGGCAGCCATGCCGAGTTGTTCGGGGAAGATCGTGGCACCGCGGAAGAAGGAGTGCCCATGGATGCAGTCGTCACCGATCAGGAGGGGGATGCCCAGCCTGGTACGACCGGTGGCCCGGTTGGCCCTGATCATGTTCTCCGGAGAGACATGCAGGAGGGAACCGGCGTGCTGGTCGATCACTTCCTGATCCACATCCAGACGAGCATCCAGCTGCATCATCTGGCCGACCTTCTCCTCACGGGTCATGCGGCCCAAAAGGTCGTTCACCCGTTCATCCACCCCCAGCGCGGCATTCCTGTAAGGCATATCCTGCCTGTTCGCTTCCTGCACCATATGGGCACCTTCCTTATGAGATGACTACTTGATGATGATCGCCAGATCCCAAGGACCGATGTTCAGGGTCTGCCCGGCTGAAATGCTGCGTTCCGGTTCCGACTCCCCATCGGCCACCAGGAGGCGGCCTTCGAAGGGTGATTCGATTCGAACAGGTTCGGCACTGTAGTTGAGCAGATAGGTAACCTGTTCCCCCAGCGCGTTGATACCTTCCCGCACACTGACCTTACCAACCAGGTCCCTGGCCGGACCGGTGACACCTGCGGCATCAGCCGCCTCAGCGAGAAGACCCCGCATCCCCTCCGCCGAAGGAAGGGTGCCGATCCATTCGGCGCTGCCCCGACCGTAACCGTGACGGGTCACGGCCGCATACCGCCCCCAGACCGGATGGTCGTAATGCGCCAGGACCCGGGTACCGGGGTGTGCCTTCAAGAGCTCTATGAGTCCCTGGCTGACGGGACGATCGCCATCCGCCATGGTCAGGTCCAGATTCAGATCCTTGCCCGGACGGGTGAATTGGCTGTAGTCTATGCCGAATACCTCCGTCAGGAGGTGCGGAGCCTTGTCGTGCCAAACCTTCAGATTCTCATCGGTGACGAAGGACCTGAGTGTTGCCACCAGATGACCGCCCCGCTCGACGTAACACGCAAGCGACTTCAGAGTTTCCTCATCCGTGCTGTACAGGGCAGGGACGATAAGCATGCCATAGCGTCCCAGAAGGTCGGCATCAGCCTGGTCATTGACGAAATCGCACTCGATGTTGAGCTCGAAGAGGGCGTCATAGACCCTCCTGACCACGTCGTTGTAGGAAATCTCCCCATCCCGACGGGGGAAACCCGTCTCCAGGGAGAACCAATTCAGAGCAGTCAGGGAATCGTTGCCCACCATGATGGCGACCTTGTTCCGCTTGTGGAGGTGCACCAGATGCTCCCCCACCTCCTTCTGCCCTATCTGCCTGCCGAACCGACCGGCCTCCTCATAGGTCGGATTGGGCTCCATATCATGAGAGAGCAGACCCTTCCAGTAGGTCTCGAATGAGTTGTGGATGGAATGCCAATGCCAGTACATGACACCATCCGCCCCGGAGGCCAGGTGGCTATAGGCCTGAAGACGCAACTGCCCGGGATAGGGCAACCAACCGTGCTGCCCCTGGGCTTCGGTCTCCAGCACGAGATAATTGGCCCCGCCCTTGATGCTTCGGGCCATGTCCCCACCGAAGGCGATTTCCTTTCCGGTCAGGTCATCCTCAGTGGGGTGATAGATGTCCACTCCGGCGATATCCAGGCAGGGGGCCGCCTCGAAGTGATCGACTGCAGGCTGGACCCCATAGGACCAGCCCGGACTCCAATCAAAATCGAAATTATGGGTAACGAACTGGTCGTCGCGAGCGTATTCACGCACGATGCCGGCCTGCCAGGCCAGGTACCGACTGACCTGCGTCCGGCGGAAGTGGTCAAAGGCAGCCCCCAGGGACCCGTTGATGGTCCCGGTGACATCGGGGAAGTCCTCCCAGGAATCAATCCTGTTGGACCAGTAATCCAAGCCGTAGGCGGCATTGAGGCGATCGAGATCGTCATCGAACCGCTGCCGCAGATCCTTGACGAAGAGCCGCTGCATGTCGGGCGAAACCGAGTCGTAGTACTTGGTTTCGTTATCGACCTGGTAGCCAATCACCTCTTTTCTCTGGGCGACATGGCTGATGAGCTTGCGGATGACCCGCTCGCCGTAGTAGCGGTAAGAGGGGTTGACGATGTCCATGATCTGTCGGGCCCCGTACCGGGTGGGCCCCTGGGGGGTGACCGCCAACACATCGGGATGCATGGCAGCCAACCAGGCCGGAACCGCATACGTGGGCGTACCGACGATGACATCGATACCCGCCCTGCCTGCAGCATCCAGGGCGCGGTCCACATGGGTGAAGTCGAAGAACCCGGGCTGGGGTTCCAAGGTGCTCCAGGTGGATTCGGCTATGCGGATGGTATTGATTCCAGCGGCCTTCATCATGGCCATGTCCTGGTCCGTCCGCTGCTCCGGCATGTACTCGTCGTAGTAGGCGCACCCGAAGATCGTCCTGTCCGGAACACGGCCTTGAGGCCCATGTGGATCCGACGAATCCCGGGATCGTGTGGTCTTATCAGACATTGGAATCTCCGATCTACAGGAGGAAGGTGTTGAAGGAGCGCGGTTCCAGCGTCACCCGGAACCCCTGCGCGGAGCTTGCACCACGCTCTCCTGATGAGAAGGAGAAGGGCATGGGGCGGTCCAGGGCGTTCTGAGCGACTACCACAATCGTACCGTCAGGGTTCCTGAAGGCCAGTGACATGGA
This sequence comes from uncultured Bifidobacterium sp., assembly GCF_945269915.1. Taxonomy (GTDB): domain Bacteria; phylum Actinomycetota; class Actinomycetes; order Actinomycetales; family Bifidobacteriaceae; genus Bombiscardovia; species Bombiscardovia indica. The sequence continues at coordinate 37,624 of NZ_CALYOY010000019.1, forward strand.
GCTGAAGTGCCCCCGGGTTTCAAGGAGTCGGGCGCCCGGACGCACGTAGTGGGAAAAGTGCCTCATCACGTAGTATTCAGGGTTACGCCGGACCACGCCGGTTGCCGTATCAATCGAGAAAAGGGAGTTCTGCCTCCACCCCCAGGTCGATATGCCCTCGCCCAGGATCATGTTCCAATAGGTGTAACAGGTGGCTCCGGCACGGAAGTAACGGTTGATCAGGGAGAAGACGTACTCTGCGTACTCCCAGGTGTTGTTGCCCATGCCGCATTCGGATTCCGTCTGCTCCAGCTCGATCTCGGGCCAGGACTGATGGGTGCGCTCGATGTCGTGCTGGCCTGCCCACTGGTACCCGATTCCGGAGATGTACCGACGGCACTCGTCATCGAACAGGATGTTGTCAACATACCTGTTGTAGTTCTCCAGGGTGATGCCCTCGGGACCGAACTTCATGTCCTCGGGACCGTTGAGGGTACCCAGGAAGATGGAGGTCTCGGGAGCCTCCTTGGCGAAGAGCGGTCCCAGATAGTCACGGATGAAGATGCGCATGTCCTCACTTGACCAGAGGCAGGATGGAAACTTCTGATCGGCGAAGACCTCGTTCTGGACATGGAGCTGATCGATGTGGATGCCCCGTCTGTCATATTCCTGCACGTACCTGAGAAGGTAACGGGCATAGGCTTTGAGGTTCTCGGGGGTCATGACGATACGGCCGTAGTTGTAGGCCTTTGGATTCTTCATCCAGGTGGGAGGGCTCCAGGGGCTGGCGAAGAGCCCCATGCCCGGTTGGAGCTCCTGGGCACGACGGATATAGGGAATCAGCGTCTGTTCATCGTGCTCGACACTGAAATCTTCCAGACCGTAGTCGCCATCGGTCTCGTCGTAGCTGTACCAGCCTGCAGCGAAGTCATTGGCCGCGACCGGGGTCCGGTTGAAGGCCAGATTCAGTTCATCGGGGCTGAAGAGATCCCGGATGATCCGGTCCTGGTCCTCCCTCCCCAGCTTCTGCAGGGGCAACCAGCCGAGCTCATTGAAGCATCCTCCGAACCCTCTCAGGGTCTGAAGTTCCTTGCCGGTTGACACCAGGTCCTGAGAAGCTGCCGCCACCCCGACATCAAGGTGCCGGGTCTGCAGTGTCTGATCCCGCGTGGTCTCGATCCATACCGGTTCTGCATCGGAAGAGGTATTCATGGTCATGGTTTCCGCTCCTTTTGTGGATTGCTTGTCTGTACCAACCCCGCTCGCACACCAAAACGTTGTGATCGTGAGCGGGGTCAAGCATTTGATTCTTTATTTATTTGACGCCCTTGATCGTCATGATGAAGACGCAGCCGATCAGAGCAGCGGCGATGGCTGTGGGGAAGGCAGCGGCATAACCCCAGGTCAGGGTGATGAAGGACATGACCAGAGGACCCGTCATCTGGCCAAGTGTGGTGGCCAGGTTGAGGATACCGAGGTCCTTGCCCGCCTCATCCTTGCTGGGCAGAACATCGACGTTCAGAGCTTGATCGACCGAGGAATAGACACCATATCCGAAGCCGGCGATGCCTGCATAGAGGTACATGCCCATGACCGTCGGGCTGACCCACGGCATGGCGATGCCGATGGCAAAGAGTACCGAGGCGATGATCACAGGCACCTTGCGGCGGCCGATGATGTCCGATATGGGCCCTGAGACCAGGGAACCCAGGAGGGATACGACCATCGTGATGATGGACATGACGGAGATGGTGGCGGCGGCCTGGGTCACCGACTGCCCCACGTACTTCTCGACGATGTACATCTGGTAGGCGGAGATCATCTGGTAGCTCAACAGCATGCAGAGCCTGCCGGCAAAGGCCTTGTAGAAGTCGTGAGCTCCATGGAAGCGTGGCGGCTGGAAGGACCTGAGAACGTCCTTGAAGGTGCCCTCGTCCTTGGGCAGGTAGGCGGCGGAACTTTCCCTGGGCATGATCAGTATGGCCACGATGCCACCGAGGAACATGAGCACGCCGGCGAGGATGAAGCCTGGGAGCATATGGGTCACCATGGATGCACCGATCAGGGAACCGATGGGCGAGCCGATGGTGGAACCTGCACCGTAGAAGGCGGACAGGGTTCCACGCACGCCCGAGGGCACACGGTCAGACAGGATGGCCACCATGGGGGCGATCATGCAGTTCAGACCGAACATGCAGAGACAGTACACGATGGTCAACAGGATCGGGTTTGTGGTCATACCCGTCAAGAAGAGGGTCACACCGCCCAGGAGAGCGCCTCCGATGATCCAGGGGGTCCTGCGACCGTACCGGGAACGGCTGCGATCCGAGAAATTACCGAAAAGCAGGTTGGAAACCAGCGAGGCCACGGCGGTACAGGCATTGACGATGCCCATCAATGCCTCTGGAGCCACACCCGGTACCTGCTTCAGATGCTCTGGCAGGAGCACGATGCTGACGATTCCCAACCCCGACATCCACAGAACACCGAACAACAGGAAGCTCGCGCCAAACCTGAGCAGGGTCTTCCTGGGTACCGGCTTACCTGTTTCGGGCGATAGCAGCGGATCCTTTTCGGCTGCGGCCAGGGCTGCCTTGTGCGCCTGCAGACGCTCTGAATTCCCCAACTCCGGGGTTACCGAGTCGCTCATCGTGTCGACCTCTTTCACACTAGTCTTCTCTGACATATCCAATGCATGGTAGGCAACATATCTAATATGCATTAGATATTTATATCTAACGACCACTCGATAAGTTTGTCAAGTCGCTGATCTAATTACCGTCGAGAAGCTCGCCCTTTCTGCTCCAGAGGAAATCCGGAGGGCGGAATCGTCCCCAAGCCATGCTGCCGAGGCTCTGTACGCCCGTCCCCATGTAGGATGAATAGCATCGAACCGGAAATGACCGAGCACATAAGGAAGAAAAGGAGCTGCAGGACCACAGACATGGCGAGCCGAACCAGAAAAACCCCGGAAACCAGACGAGCGGAAATTACCCGGGCCGCAGCTCACCTCATTAGCCGGCATGGCTATAACGGCATCTCGCTCAAGGATGTAGCCGACCTGGTGGGGATGTCACAGCCCGGCATTCTCCATTATGTAGGCAGCAAGGAAGGCCTGCTCTCCCTCCTCGTCACCGATATCTATGATGTCAACGGCACACCCGAGGAATTCGTCCAGACGGGACTACCCGGATCAGATCCAACCCACCCCCGTCTTCCGGCCTATTTCGATTACCTGGTTGAGCATAATGCCGGACGGCCCGAACTCACCCGGCTCTATACGGTCCTGCAAACAGAGGCCATTGCACCCAACCACCCCCTGCATGACTATTTCATCCGCAGACCAGACAGCGTATGGGAACATTATTCCGCCTTTCCTTGGAAACTCCCCGACGGCCTGGAGTGGGAAAGGGACATGCGGGACTACGTTAGGATGAGCCTGGAAGTCATGGACGGCATTCAGATACGTCTGCTGCGCAAGCCGGAGATCGACTATGTCCAGGAGTGGAGACGGTTCGGGAACCTGCTCTTCCCCTCCCCGACCTGGGATGACTGCCGCTGACCGAAATCACCGTGACCGGACGGATGCAAGACGGGGATGTCCGGCCAAACCGATCACACCAGTCCGATGCAATGCATGGAATCAGCCTTCCTGGCCCATTCTGAAGGGACGGACGTCATAGGGGGCCTGGTACCTGCGGTCCTTCCAGAAGTACTTATAGTCGTGGTCGTCAATGGGTCGAACGACCGTGCAGGGGTGACCGTAGGCAACCACGTCGGAGGGAATGTCCTTGCTGACCAGGGATCCGGCCCCGATGACCGTATTGTCTCCGATGGTAACACCCGGCATGATGATGGCCCCGGCCCCGATCCACACGTTTCTGCCGATGGTGACCGGAACCGTGAACTGGGGAGTACCGCACTCGCGCACATCGGGGCGGATGGCGTGGCCTGTGGTGACGATGGTGACGTTGGGTCCGAACATGGTGTGGTCGCCGATATCGATACGCCCGTCATCCACCAAAACCAGGTTGAAGTTGGCGTAGCACCTGCTCCCCCAGTAGGTGTTGCAGGCCCAATTGGCCCGGACCGGCCCCTCCACCCAGCTTCCGTCGCCGAAGGAACCGAACATCTTCCTGCAGAGGGCCTGCTTCTCCTCCACCTGGGAGGGACGGCAGGCATTGAAGTCAAAGACCATATCCTGTTGGGCGTCCTGGATCTCCTTCATCTCGGGCGTATCGGCAATATAGATCTGGTCGGTGTCCAGTAGTGCCATGATCTCCTCGCGGCTGGTCATGGATACCCCTCTCTCTCCTTGGTTCTGACGGACCTCCCCACGGTGGGGCGGGCCGTATTCACCCCTCCGGATGGAAGGTGAACGGTTCCGGGTCGGCGGGTGCCATTTACACTCGCCGGCCCCGGCTTGGCTACAGGCTCTCCAGGACCTTCTTCCGGTCATCGTCCAGCACGAGGCCGGAATCATCGGACTCCAGGCCTTCCTGCTGCATACCCCGACCGGTCGATTCCGATGCCCCGACCGCTGCGGCATCCCCCTGGTCCGGGTTCAGGTCTTCCCGGTCGCCGTGCTTTTTCGCAGCGGCGATCATCAGCTTGATCCTGTTGAGCTGGTTGGCCTCCGAGGCACCCGGATCGTAGTCGATGGAGACGATGTTGGCCTCGGGATAGGTCCTGCGGATCTTGCCGA
>NZ_CALYOY010000020.1 GCF_945269915.1 uncultured Bifidobacterium sp.
AGACATTATCTACAAGACCACGACCGGACCGGCTTGTAACCAGTACGGGCACCACGGAAGGCCCTTACCCGGCTTGGTTGCCTTTACAGGACGGTATCGAGAAACCCCCTGAAACGATCGGTGGTGGGGTGGTCGATGATCTTGGGACCACCCTGCTCGACGACCACACCCTCATCCATGAAGACGATCTGCTCGGCCACCTCACGGGCGAACCCCATCTCGTGGGTGACCACGACCATGGTCATGCCCTGGCCGGCGACCTGACGCATGACGCCAAGGACATCCCCGACCAGCTCCGGATCCAAGGCGCTGGTGGGCTCGTCGAAGAGCATGATGTCGGGGTGCATGGCCAGGGCCCGGGCGATGGCCACCCGCTGCTGCTGTCCACCGGAAAGCTGGGAGGGATAATAATCCATCCGGTCACCCAGGCCGACCCGTTCCAGCTGGGCCTGGGCCTCCTCCCTGGCCTTGGCCTTGGGCACCCGGCCGACATGGACCGGTGCCTCCATGACGTTCTCGAGGGCGGTCATATGGGGGAAGAGGTTGAACCGCTGGAAGACCATGCCGATCCTGGCCCGCTGACGGGCGATGGCCTTCTCATCCAGGGTCTGCAGGACCGCGCCATGAGAGGTCTCCACCTGCCTGTACCCGGTCAGTTCCCCATTGACGTAGATCTCCCCGGCAGTCCTGGTCTCCAGCTGGTTGATCAGGCGCAGAAGGGTGGACTTGCCCGAACCGGACGGTCCCAGGATGGCGGTCACCGTGCCCGGCATGACCTCCAGACTGATCCCCTTGAGGACATGCAGGTCACCAAAGACCTTGTGCACATCCCTGATGATGATGGCCGGTCTGGAGGAGCCCGACTGCTGCCTGACCTCGCCCAGGTCCCTCTTCACGCCCGGTCCTCCCGCTTCCTCTGCGCCAGTGTTCATGTTCGGTTTCGCTCCCCTGCTCATGCGTTCAACCCCGCCATCAGGACCTGGTTGACCTTATCGACATCCTGCTTGGACTGGGTCTTGTCGCTCTCGCCATCAGAACCCTGTGAGGACTTGCTCACCAAGGGTCGCGAATCGAATCCCTTGCCATAGTGCTTTTCGAGCTGGGCCTGGATGACCATGAGGATGGAGGTGATGACCAGATACCAGATGCAGGCCACGATCAGAAGTGGAATGGTCTTGTAGATGCGGTTGGCGATGGCGTTGGTGGCGAACTGCAGCTCCAGGGTGAAGGGAACGGCCAGGGCCAGGGAGGTGGTCTTGAGCATGCCGATGGTCTCGTTGCCGGTGGGCGGCACGATGATGCGCATGGCCTGGGGCAGGACGATTCTCCGCATGATCATCGAGGGGGGCATGCCCAGGGCCTTGGCGGCCTCGCTCTGACCCGGATCGACGGCCTCGATCCCGGCACGGACGATCTCGGAAAGGTAGGCGGCCTCGTTGAGTCCAAGACCCAGAACCGTGGCCACGGTGGCGTTCAGCAGGGTCTTGGTGTCGATGCTCCAGAACTCCGGTCCGAAGGGGATGCCTATGGCCAGCTTGGGAATCAGGACCGAGAGCAAGCCCCAGAAGACAAGCTGGGTGTATACGGGCGTGCCGCGGAAGAACCAGATGAAGAACCAGCTGACCCAACGCAGGACCGGGTTGGACGACTTGCGCATGACTGCCAGGATGATGGCCAGGACCGTGGCCAGAACCATGGCATAGACGGTCAGGAGGAGGGTCCACTTGATGCCGTCCAGGACGTGCTCATTGAAGAGATACTTCCAGACGGTGGGCCAATCGAAGTTGGGATTGGTCACCATGCCGTGGATCAGCATGGCCACGAAGACGGCCACGATGACGGCAGCCACGATCGGCCCCGGCTTGCGCACCGGTCTGGCCTGTATCCTGCCGGGGATATGAACCGAATCCGTCCCCTTCTTGGTATGCATCTCCTGCTTCCTTCCGATTCGCTGGCATGTAATCAGGTCCAGCCTACCGCCCCGTGTCACCGGGTTCTCGGCCGCCCCTTGCCCTCGAAGGTCCGGCCTTGGTTGCTTTGAACCTACGGCCGGACCGCTTGCCTGTATCGGGGCCAGTCAGGACCGTCCCCTGGTTGTCTCTCAGTCGGCGACCGCCGGGTTGATCTCCGCCTTGTCGATGGCACCGCTCTGCACGCCCCAGTTCTTGAGGATCTTGGCATAGGTGCCATCGTCGATCAGCTTCTGCAGGGCTGCCTGGGTGGCCTCGGCCATACCGCTCCCCTTCTTCAGGGCAGCCCCCTGAAGGACGATATCGGTGTCCTTGCCCAGCTGCTCCAGCTGGCCCCCGGTCTGCTTGATGGCGTACCCGGTCACCTGGGAGTCCGCATAGAGGACATCGATCTTACCGTTGACCACCGCCGTGGCGGCATCGGTCTGCTGCTTGTAGGACTGAACATCCACGGGCTTCTTGCCCTTGGCCTTGCACTCGGCCGAGATCTTGTCGCTGGCCTGCTGCTCCTCGATGGTGCCTGTCTGCACACCGACCTTGACCCCGCAGATGTCATCGGGATCGATCTTGGAGGGGTTGCCCTTCTTGACGGCGAAAGCGGTACCGGCCTTGAAGGTGGTGACGAAATCGACCGACTGCATCCGTTCCTTGGTGATGGTGAAGCTGGAGATGCCCGCATCGTACTTGCTCCCGATGGCGGGGATGATGGTGTCGAAGGAGGCGCTGACCATATTGCCCTTGAGTCCCATGACCTTGGCGATGGCATTGGACAGATCCACGTCGTATCCGATGGGGGTCTTCCCGTCCTCGTCCATGAACTCACCGGGGGCGTAGGAGGTCTCCATGCCGACGGTCAGCTTTCCTCCCTTGGCCACCGACTCGGGCACCTTGGCCGCAATGGCGGGGTCCTTCTTGATGCCGCTCACATCGAAGGCCGCGGGGTGGGAACTGCCTTCGGACTTGCCCCCCTGGCTGGCCTTGTCCGCTCCGTCCGTTGTACCGCATGCGCCGACCGCTGCCAGAAGGACCACACTCAGTGCGGCTGCCGCCGCCGTCTTCATCTTCCCCATCATCATTCAGCTCCATCTCCAGAGACCGCCCTCGTACAACGGCCTCCACGACTTTTCTTGATTGGTATGTACTATTATGCACTCTTTTGTATTTTTATGCAGTTATGCATGTCCGCTACCTGGCGGCCCCATTCGGAAGGGTCCACATTCTCCTTGTGATTGCAATGGTTATCGATGTCGGTAATCAGCCAACCACCATGAAGAACTCGGGCGTGTCGTTATGCATAAAACATATCCCGCATTCACGATTGTTGGAGACAATCCAATTGATCGAACTCCGATCCGTCAGGGCGGTGATACCAATCGAAGATGGTTCGGTTGCGCTGTTCCCCTGGTGGTGGGACCCAACCCGCCCACCACCACAACCAGGCGGGCTGCGGCAACAACCCACCACCCCATAACCATGGCCGGACTGCACTACCGGGAGGGGGGGGGGACGGGTGAAAGCGGAGGCAGACCAGGCCTTGGACCCCGGGCAAGACCCGGCTTCACCCCGTCAGCGGCGTCTGTTCTTATAGCGCATGGCCCGCAGGGCCTCACGTTTGTCCTGCTCCTCGCGCAGGGTCTGGCGCTTGTCGTACTCGCGCTTCCCCTTGGCCACGGCTATCTCGACCTTGACCCTGCCGTCCTTGAAGTACAGGCTGAGGGGAACGATGGTGTAGCCCTTGGCCTGAATCTGGCGCTCCAGGTGAACGATCTGCCGGGAGTGGAGCAGGAGCTTCCTCTTGCGCTTGGGGGCGTGGTTGTTCCAGGTTCCATTCAGGTATTCGGGTATGTTCGCATTCTCCAGCCAGACCTCATGGTGCCTGTCGATGCTGACGAAGGCCTCGACCAGGGAGGCCCTCCCCTCACGCAGGGATTTGACCTCGGTCCCGGTCAGGGCGATGCCGGCCTCAACCCTGTCTTCGATCTGGTAATCGTGACGGGCCCGCCTGTTCTGGGCAATCAAAGTCGTTCCGGTCTCCTTGGCCATGGCATCCCCCTTTCATCCGGGTCATCCTTCCGGGTTGTGCTGCACCGACGATAGCACACAGGCACCGTCCGTCAAGGATGGCGCCTGTGTCGAAGCCGGATCCCGGTCTCGAACCGGGACCGCGAATCAGTAGTGCACGTACTGGTAGTTGCCTGCCCCGTAGACCGTCTCGTAGGCCGGGAAGGAGGCGAAGCCGGTGCCACCCTCGGAAATCAGCACCGAACCGTCCGAATTGACACGTTCAACGACAGCCACGTGCCCATAGGTCCAATCGGCATTCCAGTACCCCACGCGCTGCCCCCGGGCGAAGACCATGGCGGCACCCACGTGCGGGGTGTTGTTGACCAGGTAACCCAGACTACGCCCGGTGTTCGCCCAATCGGCTCCATTGCCCATGTAGGATCCGACAGGCAGACTCAACTGCGAGCGACGGATGTAGGCCCAGAGTGTGCACTGACGTGCCGGATATGCAGCACCACCGACGGAGTTACCGGTGGGATGGCCGTAGCAGAAACCGGAGCCCTCGGGGCAATTGCCGGGAACGCCATAGTTCATGCCGCTGGCTCCACCACCGTTGCCGCCACCACCGCCACCACTGGGCGGAGTCACCGGACCTGATGGCGGCGCGCCGCCGCCACCGGTCTGCTGGGAGCCGCCGGATGAAGGATCGACGGTGCCGCCCCCACCGGGCTGGTTCAGGGACTGAATCATCGATTCGGTGGCCACGATGTCGGCCGCTTCACGGGCGGCCTGGGTGGTAAGAGAGCTCTTCTGACTCTCCAGACTGGCCCGGGCCTGGGCACCCTGGTCGCGCAGGGCCTGGAGACTGTCCTGCTTGGCCTGGGCCTGGGCCGCGGCCTGCTGGGCATCAGCGGCCTGCTGGTCCGCCTTGGTCTTCAGACTGGTGATCTGCTTCTCGATGGCTTCCAGGCGCTGTTTGCGATTCATCGATGAGTTCAGGGTGTTGGCCGCATCGTTGGCGGTGTTGGCCTCGGATCTGGTCACTGCCGCATCGGACTGCATCTTGTCGACGAAGTCCTGGGTGCTGGACGACTTGGTCACGATGTCCATGACCTGGGAGGCATCAGACCCGTGGAACCCCTTACGGGCCATCTGGGCCACGCCGTCCTTGGCATCGTCGTAGTCGATGCCGGTCTGCTTGATCTTCTCCTCCAGGTCGGCCTTGTCGCGCTTGGCCGCCTCCAGGCGGTCATTGGTGGCCTGGGCCAGGCTATTGGCCTGCTCCGCATTCTGCTGGGCTTCCTGGGCATCCTTCTGAGCTGTGGGAATCTGGTTGGAGTTCAGATCGTCCAGGCTGAGAATCTGGTTTGCCAGATCGGCATCCACCCCGGCCAGCTTGCCCTTCAGGGCCTCATTGTTCTGCACCTTCTGCTGAAGATCATACCAGGTCGGAGCGGCCTGGGCCTGAGGCACCTTATCGACGTACCCGAAAGCCAAGGTTCCCACCAGGGTTGTCAGGGTCAGCACGAGGCCAAGCGCAGCGTTCGTCCGTTTCGTACGCTTCATGTTCATGGCCTTTCATTCACTTCCAAATGGACTGTAGTCATTATGACAGATTTCGCTTCCTGGTTGCCGATTTCGGAGCACCCTCATTACATCACCTCTCAAGCCTTGAGATACCTGCGCAGGGAGATGGAGGATGCCAGGGCGGAGAGGACCATGGCACCCAGGATCAGGGCCGGTGCCATGACCAGGACCGTCGTCTGATTGATGTAAGGCATCCACTGCACGGTCTTGGCCAGCCAATCGGTGATGAAGAGTTTGACGATGGCGCTCAGGGCCCCCACAGCGAGGAGGGAACCCAGGAAGGAGGCCACGACGCCCTCCAGGATGAAGGGGAGGCGGATGGTCCAGTTCGAGGCACCCACCAGACGCATGATCTCCGTCTCGTTCTTTCTGGAGGCGGCGCTCATCCTGATGGTGGTACCCGTCAGGAGGATGGCCACCACCACCATGACCACGGCCAGGACCAGGGTGACCACGGTCGCCCTGTTCAGAATCTTGAAGACGGGATCGAAGATCTGCCGCTGATCGGAAACCTCCTCGACCCCGTCCCTTCCACTCAAGACCTCGGTGACCACCTGGTACTTGGTGGGGTCCTTGAGTTTCAGACGGAGGGAATCCTGCATGTCGGCGGCGGTCAGGGTACGCCCCTCATAGGTCCCGTTGGGGTACTGCTTGAGGAAGGTGCCCTTGAAAAAGTCCTCACGGCTCTGGTAGGTGATCTTGGCCACCGAATCCCTGAGTTCGTTGTGGATCGTGGATTCCAGTTTGACGATCTCGTCCTTGGTGGGGGCCTTGCCGGTGGCGCATGAGGTGGCCTGGCTGGTGCCGTCCGGGCAGAGCCAGACGACCACCTCCACCTGGTCGTACCAGTCCCCCTTGGCCTTGGTTATCTGGGCCTGCATCAGACCCGATGCCCCGATGAAGAGGAAGGATATGAAAGTGACCAGCATGACGGAGAGGATCATGGACCCGTTCCGGCGGAGATTATCCCAGGTGCTGGAAAGAATGAACCGCAGTCTCATCGCCTATCGTCCTCCTGAACGCTCTCCTTGGCCGCCCCTCCCCGCACAGGCGGAGTCGGAGGGGCCGGCGGGGCCTGGGCGGGGGCCTTGTCCGCCCGATATGAAGACTGCACCTTTTGGCCGTTTGCCTGGGCCGGGTTTCCTGTTGGCCGTTCCGAAGCATCGGCCGACCGACCGGCCTGAACCGGGGGCTCAACCGCCCGGGCCGGAACCTGACCACCTTGCGCGGAAGACTGTCCGGCCCGGTGCCGGGCACTGCCGGCCGCTCCCGTCTGCGCCGAGGAGGGCTTGAAACGGTCATACCCGGCATCGGCATCCGCACCGACCCGGGAAGGACCGGACTCCGGCGTCTCGGTGGCGGCCTGACCGGCCCCGACATCGGACTCCTGGGGGCCTTCAACCTCACTATCAGTCTGGTCGGCCTCCTGCTGCGACCCGGAAGCCTGGTCTGCGGCCCTGTTCCTTCCGGCCTCTTCCAGATTCTTGATTCCCTTGCCCCAGGTGAGGGTGGTCTCAACGGGGGTGAAGACCTCACCGTACCGGCCGGTTCGACCGGAATGGACCGAATTGGCCAAGCGGGCTATTCCCTCGTCCCCATACTGGGAATCGTGAATGGCCTCGGCCACTGCCTCGACCACCTCGACAGCCCCCTTGGTCCCGTCGCTGATGGCCTTGTTCCTGGAGGCCTCAATCGTGGTCACACGGATCTTGGGCCTGGGGGCATCGCCCTGCTGGGCCTGGTCAAGGGCATCCCCGTCCCCGGGGTCGCGGATGGCGTGATGGGCCTTGGCCTCCACCTCGGCATCGGGGAAGAACTTGGAGGAGTCGTAGGAACCGTGTTCCTGGTCACGCATGATCTTACCGGTGTGGAGCTCCACCACCCGCTTGCGCATGGAGTTGACGATCTCCTCGTTGTGGGTGGCCATGACCACCGTTGTCCCGGTGCGGTTGATGGCGTCAAGGACCTCCATGATGCCCAGGGATGTGGTCGGGTCCAGATTGCCTGTGGGCTCGTCGGCCAGGAGAATCTGCGGATGGTTCACATAGGCTCGGGCCAGGGCCACACGCTGGGCCTCGCCGCCGGAAAGCTCGTGGGGATAGTTGTCTTCCTTGCCGGTCAGGCCCACCGTCTTCAGAACCTGGGGGACCAGGGTCTTGATGGTGGAACGGCGGGCTCCGATGACCTCCAGGGTGAAGGCCACGTTCTGCCAGACCGTCTTGTTGGTCAGCAGCTTGTAATCCTGGAAGACGAAGCCGATGGAGCGTCGGTAGCCGGGGACCTCGCTGTCGCGCAACCTGCGCAGGTCGTTGCCCGCCACACGAATCTCACCCTCGGTGGCCTCCTCCTCGTGCAGGAGCAGACGGAGCAAAGTGGTCTTGCCAGAGCCGCTGGCCCCCACCAGGAAGACGAAATCCCCCCGGTCGATGGCCAGGCTGATGTTGTCCAGGGCAGGGCGGGACCCCTTCGGGTAGATCTTGGTCACGCCCTTGAGTGAAATCAGCGCCATGGACCCTCCGTTCATCGGTAACCTCACCGACATTAGCAACAAATACGACCTTACTCACCCTCACCACACCCCGACAGGTCAGAAGGCCGAAATCATGGCATCATCTCCACGCCAGCAGACCGTAGAGTCACTTTCCGGCCGCTTCGCGCTCCTCCTGTTGTTCGCGACGCTGCTGGTGGCGCCAGCGGATGCCGGCCTCTATGAAGGCGTCGATGTTCCCGTCGAAGACCCCCTGGGTATCGGATGTCTCATGACCCGTACGCAGATCCTTGACCATCTGATAGGGGTGGAGCACATAGGAGCGCATCTGGTCACCCCAGCTGGCCTTGATATCGCCGGCCAGCTCCTTCTTCTTCTTGGCCTCCTCTTCATGGCGCAGGACCAGGAGTCGGGACTGGAGGACAGCCATGGCGGCCGCCCTGTTCTGGATCTGACTGCGTTCATCCTGCATGGTGACCACGATGTTGGTGGGCAGATGGGTGATGCGGACGGCCGAATAGGTGGTGTTGACACCCTGCCCACCAGGGCCGGACGAGCAGTAGGTATCCACGCGGATGTCCGAATCGGGGATGTCGATGTGGTCCGTGGGCTCCACCAGGGGGATGACCTCGACCGCCGCGAAGGAGGTCTGCCTGCGGCCCTGGTTGTCGAAGGGGGAGATACGGACCAGGCGGTGGGTGCCGCCCTCGACCGAAAGCCTGCCGTAGGCATAGGGGGCGTCCACCTGGAAGGTGGCCGACTTGATACCGGCCTCCTCGGCATAGGAGGTGTCCAGAACCTTGGTCTTGAAGCCGTGGCGCTCCGCCCACCGCATGTACATGCGCAGGAGCATCTGGGCCCAGTCGGCCGCATCCACACCGCCGGCCCCGGACCGGATGGTCACCACGGCCGCACGCTCGTCGTACTCGCCGTCCAGGAGGGTCTGGATCTCCATGTCGGCCAGGTCGGAATTCAGGGACTCGACCTCCTTGCGGGCCTCGGCCATGGTGTCCTGGTCATCCTCCTCGCGCCCCAGTTCTTCCAGGGTCTCCACGTCATCCAGCCTGCTGGAGGCGGACTCCAGGTGCTTGAGCTGGGACTGGAGGGAAGAGAGCTTGCTGGTCACCTTCTGGGCGTTCTCCTGATCGTCCCAGAGACCCGGGGCGCTGGCCTCCTTCTCCAGGTCGGCTATCCGCGAGCGCAGACCTTCCGGGTCCAGCGCCTTGGCGATCATCTCGTACTTGGCCCGGGCCTGTGCAAGAGCCTGGGAAAAATCAACTTCTGCCATCTTGTTTCACCATTCCATACGCCGGCCTCGAAACCTGCCGGACTGCATACGCACACATCTGTCTGTATTCCTCGAATGACGGTCATACCAACCGCTCGTTCACCTGTAGGGGTTCAGCATCCTCCCGGATTCCCACACTCACCGGCTGTCGGCCACGGACGAGGACCGGCACCGCAGGGCCAACGTCAAAGCCCACTGAAGATGGCGGGGACAATCAGACTGCCCAGGAGGGCGACAGCGATGACAAGGCAGACCACCCGGGCCACATTCCTACGCCTACGCTCACGACGCTCGCGTTCATCACTGTAATCACTCACAGGGCAATATCCTAGCCATGCCCGGTCCCAACCACCAAGACCGGACGAAGCCCCGCCCCTAACCTGTTCTATTCTGATTGGAAGCGGAAGGACCAAGCGGCCCACCCGGACGATAGGAAGGAGTCGAGATGACAAGTGCAGGTACAGGATGGGGCTGGGGTCTGGCCAGCATCGACGCCCAGGGCAGGACTCTGGATGTCTGGTATCCTCATGCGGAGATATCGACCCCACCCGGTCCGGCGGACAGGCCGGCACATGGGTTCGATGCCCTGGTGCATGACCAACCCGATGCCCGCGGGGTCCGCAGGCAGCCCGTCTTCACGGTGGCCGACCTTGATGCGCCCATCAGGGATGCGGCCGATGCCTACCTGCGTCTCCACCTGCTCAGCCTGCGTCTGGCCAGACCAAACACGATGAACCTCGACGGGATCTTCGATCATCTGACCAATGCGGTCTGGACCAACTACGGCCCCTTCGCCCCGGAGGACTTCGCCCTGCGCAAGACCGACCTGTTGGGGGCTGCGGGCCGATCCATGCCCGGAATCCCAGTGGTGGACGTGACCGTGCTCAGCATCGACAAACTGCCCAGAATGGTGGACTACGTGATCCCTTCAGGCGTCCGCATCGGCAATGCCGACCGGATCCGCCTGGGCGCCTACCTCTCCCCCGGTACCACGGTCATGCATGAGGGGTTCGTCAACTTCAACGCCGGCACCCTGGGCACCTCCATGATCGAAGGGCGAATCTCCCAGGGGGTCGTGGTGGGAGACGGCTCGGACATCGGCGGCGGGGCCTCCATCATGGGCACCCTGTCGGGCGGCGGCAAGCACAGGGTCTCCATCGGTGAACATTCCCTCCTGGGGGCCAACGCCGGCATCGGCATCTCCCTGGGCGACAACTGTGTGGTGGAGGCCGGACTCTACGTGACCGCCGGAACCAAAATCGTCCTGGGTGCCGACAGCGAAACGGCCAAGTACCTGGGCATCAAGAAGGATACGGTCAAGGGCTCCGAGCTCAGCGGCCGGAATCACCTGCTCTTCATCCGCAACTCCCAGACCGGACAGGTCCAGGTAAGGCTACGGACCAAGGGGATAGAACTGAACGGCAGCCTCCATAAGAACTGACCCCGCCACAACGAGGCCCAGCCGGCATCAGCCGACGAACTCCCGTCGCTCCCACGTGCTATAGAACCCGCAAAAACGGAGTCGGCATGCTGAATCGGCAGAGGCGACCCGGTCCCCTACGGATTCGCTCGGCTGCTTCCCGTCAACGGCGCCGATCGATGGGGGTGAAGGTTCGCTTGCCATGTCCGGTGTAGACCTGCCGGGGCCGTCCGATCTTCGAGGCGGGATCGTTCATCATCTCACGGTACTGGGCGATCCATCCCGGAATACGGCCCAGGGCGAAGAGGGTCGTGAACATCTGAGGGTCGAAACCGATTGCCCGATAGACCAATCCCGTGTAGAAGTCCACGTTGGGGTAGAGGTGCCGGTCTACGAAGTAGTCGTCATGGAGGGCCATGTCCTCCAATTCCAGAGCCACATCGAAGAGGGACCTGTCGGCGGAGCCAAAGTGGTTCACCTCATCTTCCATGATGGCGTAGAGCCATTTCTTGGCGATGGCCGCCCGGGGGTCATAGGACTTGTAGACCCGGTGCCCCAGCCCTGAAATCCTGCCTCCCTCCTTCTTGGTCTCCTCAACATAGGCCCGCACACCCAGGCCGGAATCCCGTATCTCCTCGAGCTGACGGAGCACCTGTTCGTTGGCTCCTCCGTGCAGGGGACCGGAAAGGGCGTTGATGCCGGCCGCCACGGCGGAATAGAGGTTGGCATGGGCCGACCCCGCCACCCGGACGACCGAGGTGGAGCAGTTCTGCTCATGGTCGGCGTGGATGATCAGGAGCTTGTCAAGCGCCTGGACCATGAGCGGATTGGCCTGGTATGGCTCATAAGGAATGGCGAAGCTCATCCTCAAAAAGTCCTCCACATAGCCCCTGGTCTCGTCAGGGTAGAGCAGCGGTTCGTTCCTGCGGCGTCGGTGAATCAGGGAGACGACGGTACGAACCTTGGCCATGATGATGGCGCAGGCCTCGTCGAACTGGTCGGGGTCGCCGAACTCACAGGTGTCAGGGTGGAAAGTGGCCAGGGCGTTGACTGCCGAGGCCAGGACGCTCATCGGGTGGGCGCCCCTGGGGAAGGACGAGAGGAGGTTGCGGAAGTCCTCCCCCACGAAGGTGTGGTGGAGGATCCGTTCACGGAAGTCATCGTACTGCCTCTGGTCGGGCAGGTCCCCATGAATCAGGAGCCAGGCCACCTCCAGGAAGTTCGAACCCTGGCAGAGTTCCTCGATCGGATACCCCCGGTAGCGGAGGATGGACCGGCTGCCGTCAATGAAGGTGATGGCCGACTCGCACTGGGCGGTGGTCAGGAAACCTGGGTCCAGCGTGACCCATCCGTCGTTGCGCAGGGAGGAGACCAGGATGCCGTCGGGCCCCTGGGTGGACTTGACCAGCGGAAGATCGAACTCTGTGGCATCGACAACCAACCGTGCTGTTGTCATCCGACACCTCCATCTGTACCTGACGGACCGTCCGGCCAGTACGGTCACCAGGGTCGTGAGACGATGGAGCATCCCGATACCGGCGCGGAATTGCGGTCAGACTACCAGACGAAATCGTTCCTTCCGTTACCGGAAGATGATGTCAAATCACCCTGTAAACACCGGGGTTACATGCGCAGGGAACCTGCACGGATCAATCCCGCCGGGTCAGGATGACCGGTCCGTTCTCGGTGATGGCGATGGTGTGCTCGCTGTGGGCACCACGGGAGCCGTCGGACGATCGCAGGGTCCAGCCGTCCTTGGGATCCTGGAAGATCTCGTCCGTGGTGGCCAGGAACCAGGGTTCGATGGCGATGACCAGGCCAGGACGGAGCTTGTATCCATGGTGGGGAGTGCCGTCATTGGGAACATGCGGATCGCCGTGCATGATCCGACCGACGCCATGACCGCCGAATTCCAGATTGACGCTGTAGCCGTTACGGTGGGCCACCTCACCCACTGCGGCGGAGATGTCTCCCAGACGGTTGCCGGGATAGGCCTGGGCGATACCGGCCGCCAGGGCATCCTCCGTGGTCTTGATCAGACGCAGATCCTCGGGATCGGCATCGTCTCCCACTACGAAGCTGATGGCCGAATCACCGACCCACCCGTCCACGTTGATGGCCAGGTCCAGGGAGAGCAGGTCGCCGTCCTTAAGGTCATAGTCGAAGGGGACCCCGTGCAGGACCGCATCATTGACCGACAAGCAGATGTAATGGGCGAAGGGGCCGGTGCCGAAGTCCGGCGCATAGTCCACATAACAGGACGTGGCCCCCTTGCGGGACTGAATCTGCTGCTTGACATAGTCGTCAAGATCGAGGAGGTTGACCCCGGGTTTGCTCATGGCCTCGAGCTCTTTGAGGATGCGACCGACGAACCTGCCCGCCGGCTTCATCTCCTCTATCTCCTGCTTGGTCTTCAACTCGATCATGCCTGTTCCGTCCTTTCAGATTCTCCGCGTATCCCCAGCGGCTGCACCATGCGTCGGTTTGGCGTTCAGCCGGATGCACGGCCTCACCCAGGTTCTGGTATCAGTCTTATCCGGTAATCAGGACCGACAATCCCCAGATCAGCGCCTGCCGAAGGAGAAAGCCCTGATGATGGAGACGATGCCCAGAACCAGAAGGGCGCATCCACTGAAGATGACCAGGAAGATGACCGAACCCAGAGGGTAGATCATGACGCAGATACCGGCCAGGATCGACACAACGCCGGAGAAGATGGTCCAGCCCGAATGCGGCAGCCCCCAGGAGGCCACCAGGCTCATGATCCCCTCCATGATCCAGGCGATGCCGACAATCATGGTGACAAGAATGGTCAGGGCCGAAGCGGACAGGGCCGTGTTCCTGACAATGACGATGCCACCGATGGCAATCAGGGCACCGAAGAGAACACCCAGAACGCGCCATCCGGCCGGCAATCCCTGTGCCACGATGGAGGTGGCCAACCTGACCACGCCGGAGATGATGAAGTAGATTCCCAGGATGACGGTCAGCACGATCAGGGTCTTATCGGGCCACAGCAGGAGGGCGAGTCCCAGGACGACCGCAAGTGCGCCCATGGTCCCCAAGAGGACGCGGATGGTCTTCACGGTCCCCCCGGCCATACCCTCCACAATCAGTCTGAAGGGATCCATGGTCGGAATGGGGCCACCCTGGGGATTCCCGTTCCCATAGGGGCCCTGGTTCCGCCCTTCCCTGTACCAATCCGGATCTTGACCTTGGTTGGAATCTGACATAGTGCCCCTCTTTCACATGGTGCCGACGGCATCCACATGGGTGCCGCTTCTAATGTTCAGTCTAAACGAGGCCGGGAATTCGACTGTCTTTTTCCTCCCTCCGCTCACCCTGGTCATGACCGGCTTTCTTTGGTTTCCAGCAGGCTCCAGCCCCGTTACCCTGATGGCCCATGTCATCAAAAACGGTTAGGCTTGCTAGGTATGACACACCCAACAGAATCATCCGCCAGGTCCGGTCTGGACCCCGCCTCCTTTTCTTCCGTCATCCGGCCTCAGGACGACCTCTTCCGCTTCGTGAACGGACCCTGGATCGACACCTACGCACTCCCCGAAGACCGCTCCCGGTTCGGGTCCTTCGACAAGTTGGCCGAGGACGCCGAGGGCCAGATCAGGGACATCCTGGAAGATCCGGACAACCCGGCCACCAAATCGACCATCCTCTACCGGAGCTTCCTCGATTCCCGGGCCATCGAAGCGGCCGGCCTGAATCCGATTCGCCCGGACCTGGCGGCCATCGACGCCGTCGAGGACAAGGCGGCCCTGACCTCGCTCCTGGGGCGGCTCAACCCCACAGGCGGCCCCGATCTCTTTGGCATCGCCATCTACGGCGACCCGGGCAACCCCGGCACCAATGTGGCCCACATCGAACAGGCCGGACTGGGTTTACCCGATGAGGCCTACTACCGTGAATCCCACTACCAGCCCGTCCGCCAGGCCTATAAGGAGATGGTCGCCAGACTCCTGAGACTTGCCGGCTACGCACCGGACCAGGACCAGGCGATGGAACAGGCCGACAGAGTCCTGAATCTGGAGACCCGAATCGCCTCCAACCACTGGGACAACGTCTCTACCAGGGATGAGGACAGGACCTACAACCCCACCGACATGCACCAGCTGCAGCAGACCTTGGCCGATTTCGACCTGGCCGCCTGGATCAGGGCCTGGCAGGATGCCTATGATGCCAACCCAGCCGCCGCCGACCAGCCGGTCGACCTGACCGCCGCCCTGACTCACACCATCGTCCACGAACCCTCCTTCCTGAAGGGACTCAACGGATTCTGGAGAGACAGCGACCTGGAGGACCTGAAACTCTGGGCCCGGGTGCACACCCTGATCGAGTGGGCAGGATTCCTGACCGAGGACTTCGACCAGGCCCGCTTCGACTTCTACGGAAAGGTGCTATCGGGTACCACTCAGATGCGCGACCGCTGGAAGCGTGCCGTCTCCCTGGTCAACGGAATAAGTGGTGAAGAGGTGGGACAGGAGTATGTCAGGCGCCACTTCCCACAGTCCAGCAAGGATCATATGGAGGATCTGGTCGGCAACCTGATCGAAGCCTACCGCGTCTCGATCTCCGCCAGCGACTGGCTGGGCGACGAGACCAAGGTCAAGGCCCTGGCCAAGCTCGACAAATTCTCTCCCAAGATCGGATACACCGATAAGTGGCGGGATTACTCGGCCCTGCGGGTTCGTGAAGATGCGGGTCTGGTGAACAACGTCCGCCAGGCCAACCTGTACGAGTCCGGGTACCAGTTCGGCAAGGCCGGCAAGCCAGTCGACAAGGACGAGTGGCTGATGAACCCGCAGACCGTCAACGCCTACTACGAACCGACCCTGAACGTCATTGTCTTCCCTGCCGCCATCCTCCAACCCCCCTTCTTCGATCCCGAAGCCGATGATGCGGCCAACTACGGAGGCATCGGCGCCGTGATCGGACATGAGATCGGACATGGCTTCGACGACCAGGGCAGCAAGTACGACGGAGATGGCAGGCTCAACGACTGGTGGACACCCCAGGACCGTGTCAACTTCGAGGAACGGACCAAGGCCCTGATCGAACAGTACAACGGGTTCGTCCCCCGGCAGCTGGCCGAGAAGTACGCGGACGATCCCGACAAGGCACCTCATGTCAATGGCGCCTTGACCATCGGTGAGAACATCGGTGACCTGGGAGGCGTCAATATCGCCATCAAGGCCTATGCCCTGGCCCTGCAAGACAAGGCCGGCAAGGACATCGACACCAGCGCCCTGGCCATGGATGAGGCCCTGGATCAGGCACCGACCATGGACGGATACACCGGTCTTCAACGCTTCTTCCTGTCCTACGCATCCATCTGGCGGACCAAGAACCGAGACCAGCTGGCCGAGCAGTACCTCCAGATCGACCCCCACTCCCCTGCCGAGTTCCGGACCAATGGTATCGCCAGGAACGTCGATAAGTTCTATGATGCCTTCAGGGTGCAAACCTCGGATGGCATGTGGTTGGATCCGGCGGACAGGGTCCACATCTGGTAGACATGCGCCTCCGGCCGCGGTGCCGCGGCCGGAGGCGCAAAAACCCCTACCGACAACCCATCAAAATGGATTCAGAAGGCATCCGCTGACTGCTCGGATGCCTTCTCCGTATCATCCGTTGGATCCGGAGCCCCTACGTGCTGGTCGGAGGCATCCTCACCCTCGGCATCCGATTCGAGACCTCCGGCCTCTTCGGAATTTCCCCCCGCCCCCGCTTCCGCCTTACCATCCCACGGGTCCCTGAATCCCTGCGAGTCAGGGTCATCAGGTTTGATCCTGATGAAGGATCCCTGCCCCAGATTCAGATCATGGCCCACCCCGTCCGCTTCCAGGACCATGGTGGAGTGCGGCTGCCCACCACTGGTCCATTCCTCGGTCACCAGACCGCCGGACACCATGACCGGGTCCCCCTTATGGAGTGATTGCAGAAGGTTCATGGCCAGGCTCCTGAAGGCCTTGACCGTTATCCATGTTGTAGGCCTTCTGGTCCATACGCCCCTGGCCGTGTCATAGTAGGCCGGCGTTGACCCCAGTCTGAAGGAACACACCGGGGTGGACCCCGGCTGGCCGATCCGTGTGGGGTCCTTTCCCACGAACCCGAACATGAGAACCCTGGATTCATTGGCTGCCATCGGTTACCTCTTTCATCGTGATCGAACATCCTTGTTGAAGGCCACCCGAAGGGACCCTGATCGGGAGAACCGACTGCCAGAGCGGGGGAAGGGGACTTGGCCTCCGTTCCAGGCGTTTCCCATCGAGTGGTGAGGTCCATCATGGGCCAGATGGGCTCAGATTCCCCCCTGCTGACGGGCAATGTGGTCGAACATCGCCCCGAACCCGACCCTGTGCAGGGGAGCCACCTGCTGGCCCGGAGGAGGATAGACTGAAGAAGCAGACAGAGGCATGCCGGCACGGAAGGATCATCACTCATGGTGCACACACTGGTCAGTTGGAACATCGACTCCCTCAACGCCGCCCTCCTGGGCAGCAGCGCCCGCGGATCCCTCTCCCTGAATGTGGTGGATTCAATCAGGGACCTGAACCCCGACGTCCTGGCCATCCAGGAGACCAAACTCAATGACGACCAGAAGAAGACCGACAAGATCCTCAGAGCCCTGATGCAGTACTTCCCTGATTATCAAGAGGTCCATCGCATCTCCGAGCCACCCGCCCGCCGCGGATATGCCGGCACCCTGATGCTGTACCGGAACGATCTGCCCACACCCGAGGTCACCTATCCAAAGATCGGTGCCCCGGACACCATGGATGACGAGGGACGGATGATCACCCTGGAGTTCCCCGACTGCTTCGTCACCACGGTCTACACCCCCAATGCCGGCTCGGGACTGGTACGGCTTGAACCACGCGGACACTGGGATGACTGCTACCGTGCCTACCTGAAGAAGCTGGATGCCAGCAAGCCGGTCCTGGCCTGTGGCGACTTCAACGTGGCCCATGAGGAGATCGACATAGCCAACCCCCGGTCCAACCACCATTCCGCAGGCTTCACCGACCAGGAACGCAACAAGTTCGGTCAGTTGCTGGATGCCGGCTTCACCGACACCTTCCGAAAGGTCCACGGACAGGCGGCGGGATACTTCGATGGCCAACGCAGCGTATACACCTGGTTCGCCCAGCGCGCCCTCACCAGCAAGGCCAACAACTCCGGCTGGAGGATCGACTACTGGCTGACCTCCGATCGCCTGGCCGACAAGGTCACGGTTTCCGAACCCGTTGACACCGGCACGAGAAGGGACCACCTGCCCATCCTGTTGCGAATCTGATCCAGGCAACCGTCATCTGAACCAGCCGGACGAACCTATTCAGCCAACCGGACAGAATCTGGGATGACCGCAGGGCCATCCTGCTCAAAAGGCGAATCCCAAGGTCAATCACCACGATTGCGCACATCCGCCCGCAGCATCCGGGCAGGGATATGGAGCGCCCAGGTCGGACCACAAGAGTCGACCGGGCCGCTTTCCTTTCGCATCAATACCGGTGGGACCATCCGCGAATCAAGTCAGTCCAGGGCCGCGATCCGATCAAGGATGACCTTGGCGGCCTGGTTGACGGGGACCGAGACCGAGTCGGACCCGTCACGGTTACGGATCTCGATGGTCCCATTCTCGATGGTGTCACGCCCTGCGATGGCGACCAGGGGCACGCCGATCAGCTCCGCGTCCTTGAACTTGACGCCGGGGGAAACCTTGGGACGATCATCGTAGAGGACCTCGACACCCTGCTCCTCCAGCTGGGAGACAAGGCCCTCGGCGGCTTGGAAGGCCTCCTCCTTCTTGCCTGTGGCCAGCACATGGACCATGGCCGGCGCCACGGCCTTGGGCCAGGCCAGACCCCTCTCATCGTGGTGCATCTCGGCGATGCAGGCCAGGACACGGGAGATTCCGATGCCGTAGCAACCCATCCAGACGGGGACTGCCTTGCCGTTCTGATCCAGCACCTTCAGGTCCAGGGCCTGGGAGTATTTGAGACCCAACTGGAAGACCTGCCCGATCTCCACTCCCCGCTCGAAGCTCAGAGGCCCCGACCCGTCCGGACTCATGTCGCCATGACGGACCTCGGCAGCCTCGACCACCCCATCAGCCTTGAAGTCGCGCCCATAGACCGCATGGGCCAGGTGCTTCCCATCGGCATCCGCTCCGGTGACCCACTCCGAACCGGGGGCCACATGGGCATCAACCAGGTAGCGCACATGGTCGGCGGACTCGATGTCGCCACGCTGCGGTCCCAGGACCCTGGGCCCGATGTATCCCTTGACGAATTCAGGGTGGGATGCCAGGTCGGCCTCGTTGGCCTCCTCGATCTCGGCAGGGGCGAATTGGGCCTCAAGCCTCTTCATATCGACCTTGCGGTCTCCGGGAAGGCCGACCGCCACCAGCTCACGCCACCCGTCGGGGTGGTCCTCGTCAGCTGGATGCTTGACGGCGACGACCATGTTCTTCAAGGTGTCCTCAGCCGTCCACTCGCGTCCGTCCTGACGCGGATGGAGGTCATTCAACCTCCCCACCAGGTTCTCGATGGTCTTGGAGTCGGGCGTATCCACCTCGGTCATATCCGGGGTGCCGGAGCGGTCGATCGCCTCAGGCTCAGGCGTGGTCAGGGCCTCGACGTTCCAGGCCTTGCCGGAGGGGGCCAGGGCGAAGGTATCCTCGCCGATGGGCAGGGGGGCCAGGAATTCCTCGGACTGGGACCCACCCATGGGTCCGGAAACGGCATGGACGATGACATAGTTGACTCCCAGACGCTTGAAGATCCGCTCGTAGGCCCCGCGCTCGTCCTGATAGGCCTTCTGCAGCCCCTCCTCATCAATCGTGAAGGAGTAGGCATCCTTCATGACGAACTCACGACCACGAATCAGTCCTGCACGGGGACGGAACTCGTCACGGTACTTGGTCTGGATCTGGTAGAGGGCCACGGGCAGGTCCTTGTATGAGGAGTACATGTCCTTGACCAGGAGGGTGAACATCTCCTCGTGGGTGGGGGCCAAAAGGTAGTCAGCCCCGTGCCTGTCCTGGAGCCGGAAGAGATTCTCGCCGTACTCCTCCCAGCGGTGGGTGGCCTCGTAAGGCTCACGTGGCAGGAGGGCCGGGAAGTGGACCTCCTGCGCCCCGATGCCGTTGATCTCCTCGCGGACCACATCCTGGACCTTGTCCAGAACCTTCAGGCCCAGTGGGAGCCAGGTGAAGATGCCGGGCGCCACCTTGCGCACATACCCCGCCCTCTGCAGGAGTTTCGCCGAGTCCACATCGGCATCGGCAGGATCCTCTCGCAGGGTCCTCAGGAACAGTGTTGACATGCGCATGGCTTTGGTACTCATACCTCCCAAAGATATTCGCGCAAAGGGACATACCGGCTTGGGGACCATCATGGAACCCCTCAACGGAATGGAACCTCGGACCGCCAAATGAGTGGGGCTGGACAGGAGTCTCACGTCTGGGTCCACCGACAAGGTTGCCATCGTCACCGGTGAAGCCTTGGGCATGGCTTCACCGGTGTTCCCCTCGTCCCTCACGTTGGCGGTGTCCTTATCAATGCCGACGGCGGCCATGCGGCACGGTAATCCGGATTGACATGGCAGAAGACGGGTTGGTCGGCATCGGTCCGGTCGGACTTCCCTAGGCAATTGCACCTGAAGCGGATCGGCTCCACATCAGGGCGAACCCTTCTCCACCGACCGGTAGACACCGGTATAGTGGTGAATTGAACAGATTCCACGGATTACATAGTGACAAGGCAGGCACCCATGTCACCGACCCAGGCCATAACCATCCAGCCCTTCGCCAGCCTTGATGCGGAACACATGGAGCTCCTTCTGGAGGCAGACCCCTCAGTCCGGATGGTTCATACGGTTTTCGCCCGGGCGGATGCCTATGAAATCCGGGTGGGAGACGACCTGGCAGGTGTCATGCTACTTGTCGGACCAGGTCCGGAGATCATGGAAATCGCCAATATCAGTGTGGCCCGGTCTCATCGCAGGCAGGGCCTTGGCAGGAGACTGATTGAACGTGCCCAGAAGGAGACGGTGGAGCTGGGGTACGGAAGATTGGAAGTCGGCACTGGTTCGACCAGTACGGAAGCCCTCCTCTTCTACCAGATATGTGGTTTCCGCATGGACAGCATCGAGCGGGATTACTTCGCAGGCCGTTACGACCAGCCGGTTGTAGAGAACGGAATCATCCTTAAGGATATGGTCCGCCTGTCATGGATGCCCGACTGACCCGCATCCGCCCTCCCAGGTCCAACCGAACAGACACACCTGGTCAGAAGAGCTGGTCCTGGGCGAATTCGTCTTCAGGCTCCTGACCGACAGCCCGCTTGGTGAAGGACCCGGGGCCCTCATCGTCCAGCCGGGCGCAGGCCGACTTGGAGTTGGCCCTCAGATCCGCATCCAGGATGACGGCATCGGGAGAGACCAGGAAGGCGTGCTCGTTGATGCCGGTCAAATAGAGCCCGCCCAGGCTTTCCACACGGGAGAGGGCCACGTACCCCATGCCAGGCGCGAAGGTCCTTCTCAGATCCATGACGGCCCGGTCCAGGGTCATACCCTGGGACTTGTGGATGGTGATTCCCCAGGCGCACCTCAGGGGGACCTGGTTGACGGCGGCCAGGACGGTGTCCCCGTCCATGGTCTCCCAGGAGGCCGGTTTCATCGTGACCACGTTTCCGTTCTGGAATGAGACGATCGGCCAGCCGCCCTTGGCCGTGCTGGTGAACCCCTTGACCGTACCGATGGATCCGTTGACATACTGGTGGTC
Source organism: uncultured Bifidobacterium sp. (assembly GCF_945269915.1). GTDB lineage: Bacteria > Actinomycetota > Actinomycetes > Actinomycetales > Bifidobacteriaceae > Bombiscardovia > Bombiscardovia indica. The sequence goes on from NZ_CALYOY010000020.1 coordinate 21,559, forward strand.
CTGATCGTTACGCAGGGCCATGACCGCCGCGCCGGTCTTCAGGGCCAGATCCTCCGGGGCAAGCATGTTCTTCTTCAGCCGTTCCACCAACCTGGCCTCGCCACGGGATGTGGCCTCGTAGTGGTGGGCCTCCTCGTCGATGGCTGCCAGGCGCTGGTCGTTCAAGGTGTCGGCCTGCCTGTTGACCGGGAAGAGGTGGACCGCCACCAGACCCGGGGCCGGGACCGTCCCGACGCGGGTGGCCAGGACGTCGTGGTCCTCCTGGGTCACACCACCCTCCCTGATATCGGTCAGGACGGTCAGCAACTGCCCGTCATCCTGGCGATGCTGCTCGGTCAGGTAGCAGACCACCGGATCCAGATCCTGCCAGACCAGGGATTCCGTAACGAATCCATCCGGGTCCTTTCCCGCCTCAGCGTAGCGTTCCCGTGATGCCTGGCACTCGGGCCCAGGCATCATGCCGCCCGCGTGGTTGGGTCGGGTGACCGGCGGGAGTTGGAAGAAGTCCCCCGAGAGAACCACCTGGATACCACCAAATGGTTCAGGACTGTGCCGAACGGCCCGGCAGGCCTGGTCCACCATGTCGAAGAGCCAGGCATGCATCATCGAGACCTCATCGATGACCAGGATGTCGGTTCCCGCGATCTGCCGACGCCGCCTGGTCTTGATCCTCCGCATCAGGGATTCGGTCATGCAGGTGGAGATGCCCACCCCGCTCCAGGAGTGGATGGTCTGACCGTTGATATGGGTGGCGGCTATGCCGGTGGAGGCGGTTACGGCCACGACCGCCCCGTCCTTACGGGCCTGGTCGACGAACTCGTTCAGCACGAAGGTCTTGCCCGACCCGGGAGCACCGGTGATGAAGGCGTTGGCCCCCGCGTTCAGTATGGTCAGGGCTTCGGATTGCTGCATGTCTCCATGGTGCCACGCCTGAGGTACATGGGCCTTGCCCCCAGCTCAGGTCGGCCGCCACAATCAGTAGTCGGTCTTCTCGGGCTTGTTGGCATCCTCGACCGGGTTGCCGGACTCCTCATAGTGGCGCAGGAGACTGGTCCGCTCGATTTCCTCGGCTCCCGCCTTGGACCGGGCCTCGTCGGGGCCAGGGGCCGCCGTGAAGAACATGGAGCGGTAGTAGCGGAGCTCATCCATGGACTCGATGATGTCGGCCAGGGCCCGGTGACCGCCATGCTTGGCCGGCTTGTTCCTGTAGACGTCCGGGTACCAGCGGCGGGAGAGCTCCTTCAGGGTGCTCACGTCGATGACCCGGTAGTGCAGGAGGTTCATCAGGTCGGGCATGTACCGGTCCAGGAACTTCTTGTCGGACCCGACGGAGTTGCCGGCCAGGTGGGCCTTGCCGTGCTCGGGAAGGAAGGGCCTGATGTATTCGATGACCTGACGCTGGGCCTCGGCCAGATCCAGACCGGTCTTCATCTCCTCGATCAGGCCGGAGGAGGTGTGCATATGCCGGACGAAGTCATCCATGTGGTCCAGGGCGGCCTGGGAGGGCTTGATGACCAGGTCGATGCCCTTGTCCAGGACCTTCATGTTGAAGTCGGTGGGTACCACGGAAACCTCGCACAGCTCGTCGTGGAAGATATCCAGGCCGGTCATCTCGCAATCGATCCAGATCATGCGGGATTCCTCCGCGCTGAAGGTCAGATCATTCTTGTCGCTCATCTGCTCACCTTTCAGACCCGGGTCGCTCCCCGGATCGCTCCTTCCGCCACCTTGGACGGAACATTACAAGATACCGCCAGGACATGACCGACCGGGGATTCCCCTTCCGGCGATTCCGACCCTGTCCGCGATGCGGTCGTCAGTCCCCGCCCACCGTGAGGATGACCTTTCCGAACACTCCACCTTCGCTGAAGTGCCGGAAGGCCTGAGGGGCCTGGTCAAGGGTGTAGGTGGAATCAATCACCGGATGCAGGTCGGCCAGCTCGACGAACCTGAGCAGGCGCCTGAAATCCTCCAGGGAGCCCATGGTGTTGCCGTGGACGCGGATGTCCTGGAAGAAGACCCGGGTCAGTTCGGCACCCGGCTGGTCTCCTGAAGTGGCCCCACAGACGACGATGGTGCCGCCCGGGCGGACGGACCTGACCGAGTGGGACCAGGTGGCCGTCCCGACCGATTCCAGGACTGCATCCACCTTGTGGGGAAGCCGTTCCCCGCTGGCCACAACACCATCCGCGCCCAGCTGACGGGCCCTGTCCAATTTGTCCTGTCGACGCGAAGTCACGAAGACCTCCAGCCCTGCCGCATGGGCCAGCTGCAGGGAGGCGGTCGAGACGCCCCCACCCGCCCCCTGGATCAGGATGCTGTCCCCGGGCTTGACCCCGGCAGCCGTGAATATCATCGAGTAGGCGGTCAGCCAGCTCGTCCCCAGAGCCGATGCCTCCTGGAAGGTCAGGTTGCCGGGCATGGGCAGGACGTGGGCCGAGGGAACGGCCACCTTGGCCGCCATGGTCCCCTGATGGCGTTCCGAGAGGATGCTGCGCCCCTCCCCCGGACCAACCCCGGCGCCATCCCCGCCGACCACCGTGTAGGGAATGACCCTGCTCCCGGCCTTGGGACCGCCCTTGGTCCCCGGGATGTCGTCTTCCAGTATTCCCGCCGCATCGGTCCCCAGGATCATGGGCGTGGCCTGCGGGGAAAGACCCACCCCCTGGAGACTCCAGAGGTCGTGATGGTTCAGGCTGACAGCCCTGACAGCAATGGTCGACCAGAACTCATGCCTGTCAGGTTCGGGCCGCTCCCCGACCTCAAGCATGGAAAGTGGGTCCTCCCCGCAGACACCTTTCGCGTATACCGCCTTCATCGGCCTTCCTTCCTCGACGCAGGGGCCGCAGACCACCGTCATCGGCGGCCATGGCCGAACGGAATCCGGACCGCACGGCCAGGGCAACCCCACTTCGATGAGAGCCTGTACGGCCCCTCACCTGCCACGAGGGTATCACCCAAGCGACAAGTCCGGGCCCATGTCATCATCCCCAATTGCCGCCTTACCGGATACGACTCGAGGCCATACCGTGCGGAACCCATGCGAATCGACACTGGTGCGAACGTGGTCACCCGAAACAAGCGAAGGGCGCGTGGCCAAAACGGTCCTGCGCCCTTCACCCGCCCAAGAGGGCCGAATCACTCAGTCATGGAAGCCGGAGTAGTTGGGGGCCTCCTTGGTCATGACGATGTCATGCGGATGGGACTCGCGCAGACCCGCGTCGGTGATGCGGATGAAGCGACCCTTCTCCTGGAGTTCGGGAATGGTGCGCGCTCCCGTGTAGAACATGGTCTGGTGGAGTCCGCCGACCAGCTCGTAGAGCACATAGTTGAGCGGCCCGCGGTAAGGAACCTCCCCCTCGACCCCCTCAGGGACCACCTTGTCACTGCTGGTCACATCGGCCTGGAAGTAGCGGTCCTTGGAGTAGGACTTCTTGCCCCTGGGTGCCATGGCGCCCAGGGAGCCCATGCCACGATAGACCTTGTACTGCTTGCCACGCAGGAGGACCTTCTCGCCCGGAGCCTCCTCGGTTCCGGCCAGGAGACCGCCCAGCATGACCGTATCGGCACCGGCCACGATGGCCTTGGCGATGTCACCGGAGTAGTGGATGCCACCGTCGGCCACCAGAGGAACACCGGCGGCCTTGCAGGCCTGGGCGGCATCGTAGACGGCGGTCAGCTGGGGTACGCCCACACCGGCCACCACCCGGGTGGTGCAGATGGAGCCGGGGCCTACCCCGACCTTGACGGCGTCCACACCGGCATCGATCAGGGCCTGGGCACCCTCCTTGGTGGCGATGTTGCCACCGATGATGTCAACATGGTCGAATGCGTGGTCGGACTTGATCCTACGGATCATGTCCAGCATGAGCTTGGCATGACCATGGGCCGTATCGACCACGAGCACGTCCACACCGGCGTCGGTCAGGGCTGTGATGCGCTGCCAGGCATCGCCGAAGAAACCGACGGCCGCAGCCACACGCAGGCGGCCACGCTCGTCCTTGGTGGCTTCGGGATACTGCTCGGTCTTGACGAAGTCCTTCACGGTGATCAGACCGGCCAGCTTGCCCTGGTCATCCACCAGGGGGAGCTTCTCGACCTTGTACTTGGCCAGGAGATCGTGGGCGTCTTCCTTGGTGATGTCGGCCGGACCGGTGATCAGATGGTCCTTGGTCATGACGTCACTGACCTTGAGCTTGTCGAAGTCGGCAGGGTTGACGAATCGCATGTCACGGTTGGTGATGATGCCGACCAGGCGCTGCTCGCGGTCGACAACCGGCAGACCGGACACCTTGTAGACCGAGCAGAGCTTGTCCAGGTCGGTCAGGGTGGCATCGGGGGTGACCGTCAGGGGGTCGGAGATCATACCGGACTCGGACCGCTTGACGATGTCGACCTGGTTGGCCTGGTCCTCGATGCTCAGGTTGCGGTGGAGGACGCCGATGCCGCCGTTCCGCGCCATGGCGACGGCCATGGTGGCTTCGGTGACGGTATCCATGGCCGCGGAGAGCACCGGGGACTTCATGGTGATGTTCCTGGTCAGGTGGGTGGTGGTATCCACCTCGGAGGGGATCACATCGGACTCGTTGGGCAGGAGAAGCACGTCGTCATAGGCAAGTCCGAGCTTCTGGAACATTGGGGGAAGAGGAGAGTAAGGGGCGGAATCGATATGTGAATTATCTAGGACCATGGCACTATTCTACAGACCCTGGTTGACCTGGATGCGCTCATTGGCCGAGCCCGGAACCATCGTGGTGGTCATCTCCCCTGGCATGCTCGGCCCGTTGCGCGGAAAGCCGGGCATTCTCCTGCCGAATCTCGGGGATACGCCGCCGATAATAGGGATAGAGGGTGGCGAAGGTCAGAAGGAGGGTGGCGATCAGGAAACCGATACCCACATAGAGCGGCCGGTAGAAGAGGATGAAGAGGGACCCGAAGGAGATCAGGGCCGCCCAACCCCACAGAATCAGGACGGCCGAGCGGACGGAATGACCGATACGGAGCATCCTGTGGTGAAGGTGCATCCGGTCAGGATGCATGGGTGACTGCCCGTGGCTGAGCCGCCGAATGATGGCCAGGCACATGTCGAGGACCGGGATGAAAAGGACCAGGATGGGCAGGAGGATGGGCATGAAGGCGGGCAGGTAGATGCTGGCATGGATGGTGGCCGGATCCAGACGCCCGGTGACCACGATGGAGGCGCAGGTGATCAGGTAACCCAGGAGCATGGACCCCGAGTCTCCCATGAAGAGCTTGGCGGGGTGCCAGTTGTGCAGGAGGAATCCCACACAGGTCCCCACCATGGCCACGTCGATGAGGGTGGCCAGAGAGGCGTAGTCCGGCGAGATGCGGGCGATGATATAGGAGTAGATGGCGAAGGCGATGCCCCCGATGGCCACGATGCCCGATGCCAGGCCGTCCAGACCGTCCACGAAGTTGACGGCATTGATGGAGGCCACGATCAGGAAGGCCGTGATGGCCATGGAAAGACTGGGCGAGGCGGCGACCAGGGAGCCCAGGGGCAGGGAGATGATCTGCACCCCTCCCCAGGAGACGAAGACCGATATGAGCAGCTGACCGGCCAGCTTCAGCATCCAGTCCAGATCCCAGAGGTCGTCGGCCATGCCCAGGAGGCAGATGGCCACGGCCCCGCCCAGGATGACCCAGGCCTGGTGACCCGACTGGAAGAGGCCGGTGATGAAGGGGATGCGGGAGGCGAAGAACATGGAGACGGCGAACCCGATCAGCATGCCCAACCCACCAAACCGGGGGGTCGGAACGGTGTGGACGTCGCGGGCCCGGACCTCACCCACCGCACCGATCCTGATGGCTATATGCCGCACCATGGGCATGACCAGCCAGGTGGCCCCACCGGCGATGGCCGCGATGAACAGGTAGACCCTCATGCCCGGCCGCCTTCCTTCACGACTTCCCTGATGGCCTGGCGCAGGTCCTCCTGGCCGACCACACCCTGGCGGAGGATGCGGATGCCTTCGGGATCATCGGCATCGGCCGCGACGACCGAGCTGGCCACCGAACCGGGGGTCGGACCGCCATCCAGATAGCAGCCGACCGAATCACCCAATTGCTGACGGGCCTCGGCAGCCGTGCGAACACTGGGATTGCCTGACCTGTTGGCACTGGATGCCGCCAGCGGCCCGGTCACCGCAAGGAGGGCACGGCATATGTCGGAGTCGGGCACCCTCACCGCCTGGGTCCTGCAGCCTGCCTCCTGACGGGGGGTGCAGAGTCCGCATCCCTCTTCGACCCGGCAAATCGGCGAAAAGGGTCCGGGCAGGAAACGGTCGGCCAGGATATCCAAGGGAGCGGGCAGGCTCAGGCTCAAGGCGGGTATGGCCCCGACGGAATCCAGAAGGACCTGGATGGACTTGGTGCGGGGCCGGTGCTTGGCGGCGAAGAGCCTGGCGATGGCCAGATCGTTGAAGGGGTCACAGACGATACCGTAGACCGTGTCGGTGGGGATGACCGCCAGCCCCCCACTGTCGATCACCTCGGCCAGACGCAGCAAGGAATCTTGACTGCAATCCAGCACCTGACTCATCCGATTCACCGCCTTTCCTGCTCCTGCCGACCAACCAGCAAGCTGGGTCCATCGCCTGTCTGCCATGGGCGACCATGGTTTTACTCCCCTATTGTGCCCCATGGGCAGGTCTGCTGCCAGTCGGACCATCCGACCTGACCGCCATGAGGTAGCGATCCCGACCGGCAAGGTCCTGCCCGGTTTCAACCTTCCCGAATCCCTCCTGCCGGGCCAGTCGGCGCAGGGCCTCCCCCTGACTGCAATCATGCTCCATGACCAGGGCTCCCCCTGGGCGGAGCAGGTCTGCGGACCGTCTGATGATTCCCTGGGGTATCAGGCACCCGTCAGGGGAACCGCCATACAGGGCCATTTCAGGATCCCAATTCCTGACCTCGGGCTGGGTGGGCATCCGGTCCTGAGGGATGTATGGAGGGTTGCTGATGACCAGGTCGACGCGGCCATTCAACTCGGCAAGGACCTTCCCACTGGTGGCATCGCCGAGGACCAGCCGGTAAGCGGAACCCTGTTCGACCAGCGTTTCCGACTGTGCATCCACATTCCTCCGGGTCCAGGTGGCCGCCTCCTCCGAGGCCTCCACCGCCCAGACCCTGGCACCGTGGACCTCGGTGGCCACCGAAAGGCCCACCGCCCCGCTTCCGGCACAGAGATCGACCACCAGGGGGGTCGGCAATCCCCGGTCGGTCAGCCAATCCAGCCCCGCCTGGACCACGGTCTCGGTCTCCGGCCTGGGAATGAAAACCCCGGGCCCCACGTCCAGGTCGAGCATTCTGAAGGCCGCATGGCCAAGGATGTACTGCAATGGCTCACGGTCGGACCGCCTTTGCAGGCAGTCGTGGTAGTCCTGCAAGACCTGGTCGGCCGCTCTGCCCGGGGCCGCGAACCGGTCGAGCCCCCATCCGAGCAGGAGTCCCCTGTCCAGGTCGTGCAGGTCGGACCCTGCTGTCTCGGCAAGGAGGACCCGGGCATCATGTTCGGGGGTGTCCAGGCCCGACCCGCGGAGTACCTGGCGCCCCTCATCCACCAGGAGGTGCAGACCCATACGGTCATTGTCTGCGGAGGTCACTCCTGGGCAGCCATTCTCTGGGCCTCGTCGGCCTGGATGTCCGAGTCGATGATGGCCTGCAGGTCCCCGTCCAGCACCTGCTCCAGGTTGTAGGCCTTGTACCCGGTGCGGTGGTCGACGATCCTGCTCTCCGGGAAGTTGTAGGTCCTGATCCGCTCGGAACGGTCGAGGGAACGTACCTGCGAATGGCGCATATCGGCGGCCTGGGCGGCCTCCTCCTCATGCTTCATGGCCAGCAACCGGGACTTGAGCACCCGCAGGGCCGCCTGCCGGTTCTGGATCTGCGACTTCTCGTCCTGCATGGAGACCACGATTCCCGTGGGGATATGGGTCATGCGAACGGCCGAATAGGTGGTGTTGACCGACTGCCCGCCAGGCCCGGAACTCATGAAGATGTCGATCTTCAGATCCTTGGGGTCGATCTGGATCTCGTCGTCATCCTCGTCGGCCTCGGGGAAGACGATCACACCCGCCGCCGAGGTCTGTATCCTGCCCTGGGACTCCGTGACGGGAATCCTCTGGACCCGGTGCACGCCACCCTCATACTTCAGCGAGGCCCACACCCCCTCATCAGGGGACACCTGTCCCCTGGCCCTGATCGCCATCTGGGCGTCCTTGATCCCGCCCAGTTCGGTACGGTTCTCGCTCATGATCTCGGTGGACCAGCCGCGCTTCTCCGCGTAACGGGTGTACATGCGCATCAGGTCACCGGCGAAGAGGGCGGCCTCCTCGCCACCGGTGCCGGCCTTGATCTCCATGATGGTGTCGCGGGAATCATCCGGATCCCTGGGAATCAAGGCGGTCCGCAACCGTTCTCGGGCATCGGGAACCCGTTCGGCCAGCTCCTTGGCCTCCAGGGCGAACTCCTTGTCCTCTGCGGCCATGGCTTGGGCGGCCTCGCAATCCTCGATGAGGCTGGTGTATCGGCGATAGGCATCGACGATGGGGGCGAGTTCGGCATGGCGGCGACCCAGCTTGCGGATCTGGGCCGGGTCGGATGCCGATTCAGGCTGGCTCATCTGGTGTTCCAGGCGCTGGTATTCCTCCAAGGCGACCCTGGCTGCCGGGAACTCTTCCTCACTCATCGAATCTCGCCCTCTCTGGCCGATTTACATAGAAAAAACGCCAGTTCCGAACCGGGCATAGCAGACGACCCGGGTCGGGACTGGCGTTGAAATGCTACTTGTTCTTCTTGCCGTAACGGGCTTCGAACCGTGCCACACGCCCACCGGTGTCGAGAATCTTCTGCTTGCCGGTGTAGAAGGGGTGGCAGTGCGAGCAGACATCAACCGTCATATGATCGCCGGGGGCGGTCGAACGGGTGATGAAGGTGTTGCCGCACGAGCACGTGACCTCTACGGGATGATAATCAGGATGAATTCCCTGCTTCATGATGAACTCCTAGGAGACAAACGGCACCGGGTCGCCAACCCCTGTGGCCAGCGTGAACCGGAACCGCGATTATTGTAGCTCACTCTCGGGAGAACCGCCCCGATTGCGCCACGCGCCGAATGGATTTGCCCCGGAATTCTCGCATTCCAAGCCTATAATCAAACCACCAGGCCATATGACTGGCCTTCCACCCAATGAAGGAGGAGAGCATGGCACAGGAAGTAGCATTCGTCACCGGAGCTGCCCAGGGCATCGGAGAGGCCATATCTCGTCGTCTGGCATCGGACGGGTTCGCCGTGGCCGTGGCCGACATGAAAGCGGACAAGGCCCAGGAGGTCGCCGATTCCATCAACCAGGACGGAGGCAGGGCGATCGCCGTCACCCTGGACGTGACCGACAAGGTCCAGGTCCGCTCGGCCGTCGAGAAGGCCGCCACCCAGCTGGGTGACTTCAACGTCATCGTCAACAACGCCGGGCTCGGCCCCACCACCCCCATCGAATCCATCACCCCGGAGATGTTCGACAAGGTCTACCACGTGAATGTGGCCGGCACCATCTGGGGTATCCAGGCTGCGGTCGAGCAGTTCCGCGCCCGTCACCACGGCGGCAAGATCATCAACGCCACCAGCCAGGCCGGAGTGGTGGGCAACCCCAACCTGATGCTTTATTCCTCCACCAAATTCGCCGTCCGCGGCCTGACCCAGGTCGCCGCACGTGACCTGGCCAAGGAGGGAATCACGGCCAACGCCTACGCGCCCGGCATCGTCAAGACCCCGATGATGATGGACATCGCCCACGAGGTCGGAAAAAACGCCGGCAAGGATGACGAGTGGGGCATGTCGACCTTCTCGGACGGCATCGCCATGGGACGTCTCTCAGAGCCCAGCGATGTCGCCAACGCTGTCTCCTTCCTGGCTGGACACGACTCCGACTACATGACTGGTCAGACCCTGATCGTCGATGGCGGCATGCAGTTCCAGTGATGCCCTGGGCTCCTTGCCCACTGGCCCTTGAACACGAGGACCCCCGCCGGTTGGGCGTGAACCCAATCGGCGGGGGTCCTCATCGACTCTGGCACTCAGGCGTTGAAGACGTACTTGTCCAGACGGTCCATGGCCTCCTTGACCCGACTCAGGGGCAGGGCCAGGTTCATGCGGATGGCGCACGGCGCCTTGAACTGTCGTCCGTCCTGAACGGCCACGCCGACATCCCAGGCACGCTTTTCCAGCTGATCCAGGGTGAGGTTATGGTTCCTGCACCAGTCCGTGCAATCAAGGAAGAGCATGTAGGTGCCCTGGGGCTTGGAGACATCGACCCCGTCGAAATGCCGGTCGATGTAGTCGCAGGCATAGTCCACGTTCCCGGTCAGGACCTGACGGAGTTCATCCACCCACTCCTGTCCCTCCGGCTTGTAGGCCCCGATCAGGGCATGCATGGACAGGACGTTCATGTCGTTGTAGTGGGCCTTGGAGCCCTTGGCCACGATCCGGTCGCGCAGATACCTGCTGTAGATGATGTGGTAGGAGCCAACCAGCCCGGCCAGGTTGAAGGTCTTGCTGGGCGCATAGAAGGCGGCCGTCCTGTTGCGGGCGTCATCGCTGACCGACTGGGTGGGGGTGTGCTTGTTGCCCGCCAGGATCAGATCGGACCAGATCTCGTCGGAGATGACCACGCATTCGTTCTCCTTGTAGACCTCCATGGCCTTCTCGACCTCCCACTTCTCCCAGACACGGCCACAGGGGTTGTGGGGGTTGCAGAAGACCGCCACATGGATGTTGTTCTCCTTGAGCTTGCGGTCCATGTCCTCGAAGTCCATCCTCCAGACACCCTGCTCGTCCTTCTTCAGCGGGCTGTGCACAATGTGGTAGCCGTTGTTCTCGATGCACATCGTAAAACCGACGTAGGTGGGGCTGTGAAGCAATACCGCATCGCCTGGAGCAGCAAAAGCCGTCAAGGTGGAGACGACCCCTCCCAGGACCCCGTTCTCATAACCGATGTCCACGGGTGTCAGTCCCTCCACACCATTGCGGGTGCGCTGCCAGTTGATGATGGCATCGTAGTACTCGTCAGTAGGGCTGAAGTAGCCGAATGCCGGGTGCTTGGCGCGCTCGATGATGGCCTCGGGAATGGTAGGCACCGTCGGGAAGTTCATATCCGCCACCCACATGGGGATGACATCGAATCCCTCCTTGGGAGGGTCGGGCGCGAACCCTGGGTTGGCGCCCAAACCGTCAACCGCGATGGCATCCTTGCCATGCCTATCCATGATGGACGTAAAATCGTAGGTCATTGTGTTCCTTTCTCAATCCTGACCGGGCGAGCCGGCCGACTGCAACAATTCACCAGCGGACCATGGCGATGCGTTCAGGAATCCGCATTGGACGCATCACCCTCGTCTGAAAGTGTATCCTTCAAGGCGTCCTCGCCGTTGACCGGTGTCGAATTCCCCGAGTCTCCACCAGAGACCGGTTCCGTCTTCCCCCCGTTTCTTCTGCGTTGGAGAACGAAAAGCACAGCAAGAAGAATCATCCAAGGAATTGTCACCAGATAGCTGATTCTGTACTCGGGCATGATGGCCATCATGACCATGATCAGCATCATGAAGGCGAGCGCATAGAAATTGCTGAAGGGATAGAGCGGGAGCTTGAAGGTCAGCTCGTTCTCCTTACCCTCCCGACGTTTGATGCCGCGGAAACGATATTCACTCACCAGCTCGGCCACCCAGCTGAAGACCAGCATAAAGACCGTAATCGAAGAGAAGAGGGCGAAGGCCCGCTCAGGCAGGACGGCCATGAGGGCAATGCCCAGGAGCTGCATGAGTACAACCGTCAGCACACTGACATAAGGGATCTTCTTCTTCGACACTCTTGACAGAATCGAAGGAGCGCTGCCTTGGAGGGAGAGGTTGTAAAGCTGACGACTGTATATGAATATGCCGCTGCTTACTGCACTCAAGGAGGCGGTGATGATGACGAAGTTGATGATGGAGGCCGCGGCAGGAATGCCCAGTGACGCGAAGACACGGACAAAAGGAGACCCCACGCCCTTCATCCTGTCCCAGGGCCACATGCACAGAATCACGAAGGTGGACCCGAGGTAGAAGAGGATGATGCTCCAGAACACCCCATTGACGGCACGGGGCATGGTCTTCTTGACATCCTTGGCCTCACCTGCCGTGTAAGCCACCGATTCCGAACCGCCGAAAGCGAAGGCCACCATGACGACGGAGAACAGGAGCCCCGTCAGGCCGTTGGGCATGAAGCCATCGACCGTCAGGTTCCTGAACATGACGGGATCGCCTCCGTTGCCGATACCGGTGAAGATGATGATCAGACCACCGACGACCATGACGAGAATGGTGACCACCTTCACGGCAGAGAGCCAGAACTGTGACTCACCATAGAAGCTGACGGATATCAGGTTGATGACGGCCATCAGCACCATGCCGATCAAGCCGCTCGCCCATATGGGGAAGGAGGGGAACCAGAACTGAACGTACTTGCCCAGTGCCGTGAACTCCGCTCCTGACCCGGCCACACAACCGAGCAGGCTGGTCCAACCGATGGCATACCCGACGAATGGATGTATGTACCGGCTGGCATAGGACACGGTCGCACCCGATACGGGTTCGGCAGTAGCCATTTCCCCGACCGCCCGGCAAACGACGAAAATGGCTGCACCGGCCAGTGCATATGCCAGTAGGACGGATGGACCCGCATAGGATATTGCGCCGGAGGATCCGTAAAACAGGCCGACACCAATGGCCCCACCGATGGCCATCATCCCCATCTGCCGGGTGTTGAGGCTACGGTTCAGGTCCTCTTCCTCATATTTCTCCGACGGACTGGACAATGAATCAAACGTACTCACTGGGACACCTCCTCTTTGAGCTGTTTGTAGTTATTTTATCACAACAATAATATTTTGTCTTCTTAATGATAGATTTTTTTGCATTGTGCTAGTATTTCCTGTACATACCGTTCCTGTTTCCAATCAATCGGCACCTGCCGTCGGCGGGAAGGAGTGCAGAATGGGCGACGCTGATACCATCTCCCCAGCCTTGCGGCCTTTCGTCCCCTTGGTTGATTTTCTTGGGGAGCTATTGGGACATGACACCGAGGTCGTCCTGCAGGATGTCCAGGACTTCTCGCACTCAGTGGTCGCCATAGCCAACGGACATGTCAGCGGACGCAGCGTGGGCAGTCCTGCCACCGATCTGGTGCTGAGGATCTGGCAGAACCATGAGTTCGACCACCGGAACTATCTGGTCCACTATGCCGGGTACACCCGTGAAGGCCGACCCATTGTTTCTTCCACATTCTTCCTGAGGAACACTCAGGACCAGGTCATCGGTTTCCTGTGCATCAACTTCGACAATTCCATATTCAAGGAGACCAGCAAGGCCCTGCGCACAGCCAGCGACTATCTGGATTCCATCAGCGCCAGCGGAACCCCCTTCCCCACGCACCGGGCGGATCAGAACCCTTCCGGCCGGGACAATACCGATGTGGATCGGCATGGTGCTGAACAACTCCACACCCCTACGGGTCAACAGCCGGTGGTCACCGACGGAACGCAGGAAATACTGTCGGTCAACGCAGAGGACCTCACCAAGCAACACATCCAGACCTTTGTCAAGGAACGCGGGGTCCAGCCCGAGCGAATGAACAAGTCGGAACGATTGAAGATGATCGCCGACCTTGACGAGTCCGGCGTCTTCCTGATCAAAGGAGCCGTCGACACGGTGGCGGGCGCCCTCGGCATCTCCTCTCCGACCGTGTACCGATACCTGCACTCGGTCAGGAAGGGTGAAGAGGAAACGCCCGAGCAAGTCGCCGAAAGCGGCAAGTAGGGCCGCCTTGACAAGTTGCGGCGACACGCGGCCCAACCCTAACGAGACCGTTGACAGCAAGGTTGACGGGTGTATGCTATCCAGTAGAGGTTATCTCTATACGGGGGAAACGTATATACGATAATTCGTTGAGGTTCTGATGATGAACCTCGGTATGGAGAGCATAATGCGTGGGTTCCCCCTGACAACGACTTCGATTCGTTATTCCATTCCGATTACGTTCTGGCCTTCCCGGCATCATTCCTGTCTGAACACGTAATCCGACGCTTCTTGGCCATTGGCCAATCTCCGAACCTTGCCCAGACCCGTCCGTATGGCAGCCGCCGGCCGGGGTGCAGGCAGAGGTCCGATTAAAAAACGCGCCTAGCTCTTTTCCCCCGGCTGCCATGCATATCGCCCCCTAGGGAGTGGTACATAGCATGGTGCTAGAGCTAGGCTGCGAAAGGACGGGCCCGAGCAGTTCGGGCCCGTCCTTCTTATAGCCTAGCAAGAACCACCAGTCTCCGGGACCCCCTCCCCATACATACCCCGGCCGAGCACCTGCAGGTAGCGACGGGCCTGATCCTGATCAGCCGGAAGGGCTGCGGTCAGGGTCACCTTCAGCCCCTCCGGAGTCCGTATAGCAGCCTCCAGGGAATTCCAGGGAACCCTCCGGGGCTTCCTGGTTGACCCGGGCAGTAACCGTTCGCAGGCTTCGACCATCCCTCCGATCTGATCCCTCGTCACGGCGATGCTCAGTTTGCCGATCGAATCAGCAGGCACCGTTCCTGGTTTACGGACCAGCAGTACATCCTGAAAGGCCCACCGCCGCAGATGCGTCATGGTGCCCGGCATGGTGTAGATGACGCCAAAGCCCAATCCCCGGGTCCAGAAATCCACCGAATCCTCAAGGTCATTGCTGGGCAGGGTCATGAACAAGGGCATCGCGTATATGCCCTCATACGGCTCGTCAGGCAGGTCGCCGGAACCAGGTGCCGGAACCGGGCTGACCTCCGCCGCATCGAAATGACCTCCTCGTTTCCTTGTATTCATGCGAGGACCTTTCTTTCGTCCATTCCGGGCCGGGGTTTCCCCTTGCCCCTCTCTCCTACCGCCAAATCGCCTTGGCTGGATCCAGACCATGCCTGCGCGCGTTGCATTCGATGGCCTCCACCAGCCAATTCGTCAGACCGGGTTCAAGTTCCTCATAATGATGCCTGAACCGTCCATCCGCCTCGTACATCCGAGCCAGGCAACAGTGCATGGAGGGCGTTACCCGGTACCAGTACAGGGCATCACGGTGCCTTTCCGCCAGATCCATGGCTACCTCGCCACGAGGATCCACCCCACCCCTGCATGCCTCGGCCAAATCCGATTCCACCTCAACCAGGTGGGCCCCTGCCTCCTTCCGGTCATGCCGGCTCATGGTCACCACCCGCTCGCTGTATTCCAGCCATTCCCTGCTACCAGCCCACCGGGTCCGGGCCTGTCGCGACCAGTCCCCATCATCTTCACCCGCACCCTGATTGCAATCCTCGGATACGGGAGTCGAATCGGAGGCTTCAAATCCTTCCTCAGCCTGGTTCAGGGATATCAACTTGTTCAGGGTCTTCAGGATCTCCTGCAGTTCAACGATTTTCCCTTCCAGGGCGACCCGGGAATCCTCCATCTCACCCATGACCGCCGCAACCGGGGCGTCCAGGACCTCTCTGATCCGGTCGGAGTCGAATCCCAACTCCCGATAGACCATGACCCGCCTGAGCCTCTCCAGGTCGTCAGGACCATACTCCCTGTACCCGGACCAGGTACGCGATGGCGATACCAGGCCGATTTCGTCCCAACGTCTGAGTACACGCCTGCTGACGCCCGTGGCCTCAGCCACCTCACCGATTCTGCAGTATCGCTCCTCGACGAGTTCCTCACCTGTCCGTTTCCCGTTCATACTCAGACAGTAGACCCTCACCGGTGGTGAAGGTCAAGGCGGATGCATGGGTTGGCCGGGAATGGAAAGGCGGGGTATGCGAATGACCGGAAGGATCACCCAAGGGAGGGGCTCCCGACTCTCGGCAGCCAAAGTGATACAGTGTTCCCGGAAGGTCTTCTTCCCCGGACGAGATGCGCCGTACCCGGCCTTGACGACGACGCTGCATTGCATCATGGTTCGCGGAAGGACGTGGTTATTGTGGTTGTTCTACCCCTGTGGATACAGATTGTCGGATCCCTGCTCATACTGTCGGCCTTCGCCTGGGGTCAGATGACCGACATCCCCTCATCCGACATCGCCTATCCAGGCGTGAACCTCCTGGGTTCGGGTCTGCTGGCCCTGGATGCCCTCTCAGGCCGTCAGTGGGGGTTCCTCCTCCTTGAAGTCGGTTGGATCCTTGTCTCGGCGATCGGCCTGGTCCGAGCGCTCCGGAATCGGACCCATAGGGCTGACAAGGCAATTCAGGCGGACGAATCCGACCATGAATCAGGACCGACCATGCGCACCGGCGATATTCAGATACATGCCATCGATGAGAACCTGACCGTCTGCAAGGTGGCAGACTACTCCGGAGTGGACCTGGACGCCCCCTTCCGCTTCACTGGCAACACCGATGAGGAACACTCCCTGGTCTGCCCAACCGATCGCCTTCCCCCGCAACTGATTTCACGCAGTGATGGATGGCGCGCCTTCCGCATCCAGGGGGTTCTCGACTTCTCCCTGATCGGCATCCTTGCTCCGATCGCCACCCTGCTGGCCCAGGCCGGAATCGGCATTTTCGCCCTGTCCACCTACAACACGGACTATGTGCTGACACAATCCTCCGATTTCGACAGGGCGATGCGGATCCTCGCAGAATCCGGATACCGAATCGTGTGAGGTCTTGCGCTGGGACCGCGTACGGTCAACCGGAAAACGGTACCGTACTTGGAGGATGAGACGGCCTTGCGCCGTTCGTCGGACCGTCACTCTCCCATTTCTTCCAAGAGACCTTTACCCAGGTCGGAAACGGTCTTCACTATCCCCAGCTACAGGGTCCACCGCTTTCGGCCCGAGTCGGAGATAAGCCCGTTCCTGTCAGCGACTGCGCAATCCAGGTGCCCTTTCCTGGCCTTGGTCACATCTGCGATCGGAGAAAGCGGCGGATTCGCCATCGCCTTCCCGCCTTGGCAATCCAAGATACAGCTTCACGAGCTGCATTGACCGAAATCCGGGAAGCCGAAGTCACGATCCCCCGAAGGATCCACCACCAGAACCACCTGAGGAACCGCCGAAGGAACCGCCACCCGAACCACCGTCCGAACCGCCAGAGAACCCGTCCGAAGAAACGCCGGGCGAAGACACCTCTGATATCGCATTACCGAACGTGGTGAATGCATCCGAAACTTCGCTGCCCAGATCGTTAACGGAGGACACGGCGATATTATGGTTGCCATCAACCAATGAGCTCCAACCGGATGCAGATGTTTGAGTCGGGTAAATATCGGGGATGTTGTTGTTCACATTGCCAGATGCATCGAAGGTCAACCGCAGCAGGGATTTCTCGGACTTGCTTGCCAACCATGTGGCATCCGTGAGCTGCGGGCATTCCGCGGCGATCTGATGAACTACCTCCTCGCTGATACCGAAGGCTGTTGCGTAGACCAGATATGAGTCAAAGAGTTTAAGGTTTACCTTGGTTTCATCACCGATATCTATGGGGTGAAGCAGATGCTGACGGTAACCCACAACCTTTCCGGCCGTTTCCCTGCCGAAATCAGTCAGGACCTCGCTTGCCCCATAGGACATTGAGAAACTGGCGACGGCTATCAACGCCAGGGCCAAATACAAGCGAACATAAAAGGAGCCGTTAGGGAAGTCAATAAATATGATTGCCGCTGCCATCACCAACATCACGAACCCCAGAAGATAATGGGAAAGTCGGATATCGGTTATGTGAGAATCCGTAAGCTCGGAATTCACTGCTTGCGTATATTGTTCGATCAACTTGAGACTGTCGGGATGGTTGGTCAGTGCCTCATTCAGCTGGTCCATATCACAAGTGTTTGGAGCATCCCCATCCACCGGAATGGCAGCTCGAAGGATATTAACGACCGCCTGCTCGCTTTTCGTCAGGCCCATTGCTTCCATTCTGCGTTGCCCAAGCGGGCGCGTAGTAATCCTCAGAGACCTGACTCTATTCGAAGTTGTCCCCTCGTGAAGTGAGGGAGACGACCCTTGTTGGCCGTCTTCAACCGAGTCATGCGAACTGATGGAAATGGCCTTCTTCTTGGCAAGGGAGAGAATCGTGGCAGCGAAGAGATCGGATGCCTCGCTTTGCTTATCAAGCACGGTGTTGCAAATGGTGCCGGCGGCGGCAGGAGAAAGGTCCGATAGATCTTTGCAGTCAATCGGACCACCGTAATAATCCGTATCCCGATATGAGCGGAAAGCCGACCAGAGCTCGTAGCCGATGGCACAAATCGCCAGGAGAGGAACCAGGATGACGGCCAGTAACAGACGTATGGCATAGAGCAGTTTCTTGATTCTCCAAGACCGGGCTTGAGACTGTTCGCTATCTGTTATGCGTTTTTCAGCCGATCCCTGTCGTACCCGGGCAACCCCCTTCGTGCTGGACACGTCAAAGGTCGTGACCAGGTCCAAGTACTGCGCAGGGCGCACCTTCCTGGCGAAGAACCGTATGGTTCCGTCCTTATCGATATCGACCCTTCCGTTTCCTTCGAAATGGAGCCAGGCCCGGGGATTGGCAGCAGCGGTCCCACCCGGCATATGGATGACTCCCGTCACGGAATCCACCGGAGTCGTGTTTTCCTCACCAATAGGTTCCCACTGAAAAGTTCCAACGTCATCGTAGGCAGTCGTCACCCCATGGAAGGTCATATCGACCTGGAAGACCTCATGGTCGGCGGAGGGGGTTTCCGGCATATTCCAACCGATCTCAACCTTGCACTCCTTCTTGGCCCCGCATGGATCCGCCGGTTCTCCACCGACTGATTCCCCCTGCCCATCCTTTGTGGAAGAATGATACTGCTGAAGCAATCCCGCCCCATCCACCTTGGCCAAATACCAAGTATCCTGCATCTCATGTTCCCAGCCGTCCTGCGAATAATGACCTGAGGGGTCAATTGTCTTATCATCGGAATCAGTGGTCAGCTCCTTGTAGGCCGTATGGTCCGTCAGGTTTTTGACTGATACGTCACTGATACCCGTGAGGTTGCCGGACTTGATAGTGTAACGCTGGCACAATCGACGCCAGGGTCCGTTCCCTTTCGGCTTCAGATGGACATCAAGGATCTGGCTGATACGTAAATCACCGTTCTGCTCTATCCGCACATCATAATGCAGGCTGTTATAAGACAGATCGGATTGAGTCTGCGACAACTCTTGGGTGGCAACGACATATACGAGGAAAGCCAAGAAGAGGGCCAGGATCATGCCTCTGAGGAACCGTGATGCACTCCAGCAATCAGAAAACTTGGATGGTTGAGTATCCGATGCCATATGTTCACCTCCGCCGACGAGTATCCCCCCCCCCGGCCAACTAACCCCATCACTATAAAGCACCAACCACTGAATTAACCAGCAGAAGTGATCGATACCCAAGCTCATGGGCGAGGTGGATCTCCTCGGCTCGAACAATCGAACCAGGCAGTCCGGATAGGTGGTGCTATAGAGATGCGACTATCCGGTTGATGTTCTTTCAATGGCATGGCAATAGGCGTCGGGGCCTGCCAACAGACCTTTATTATCGAGGCCTAGGGCA
Organism: uncultured Bifidobacterium sp.; assembly: GCF_945269915.1. Lineage (GTDB taxonomy): Bacteria > Actinomycetota > Actinomycetes > Actinomycetales > Bifidobacteriaceae > Bombiscardovia > Bombiscardovia indica. The sequence goes on from NZ_CALYOY010000020.1 coordinate 41,154, forward strand.
GGATTCCCGATCCGACGACTGGCCATTCGACCAGATGGTCGAAGTCCGCATACACCTATCGTCCGTCCTCTACCGCAGGAGTTTCGTCATACAGACGACTCTTCCATCCAGCGGCCATTTCCGTTTCGATGCGGGCGGTCTTCCATGCCATCCCCATGCGCGGGCAACAGCACCTGTTCGGCGATGACTATGGAGCCAAAACAATACATCTGGCAAAACCGACATTCCAGAGCCAATCTTGTCCGACCTTTCATCCCGTTTGGGACAGATCACATGGCACTGACAGACCCCACGAGGCGATGTTTGACAACTCCGAAACCCGGACGATTCCAAAATCGGCATAGCCTCCGGTAGGCTGACTCAGGTCACAGCAAACGAAGAGCGAAATGAAGAGGGCATTGTCGCATTGGCGGCCGTTACGACCATGGTGATGGGTTTGTCGGCATGTGGAGAAGACGCCTCGAACGGTGCCGACACCGGGAAGAAGCAGACCAGTTCCCGGAGAAGACCGGGAAGGGAACGGAAGCCCCAGGCCGGCCGACCTCACGGGCACAAGGAGCAGGTGAACGGGTCCGACAAGGACCACTACCAGCAGGCCACCGTCACCACCGACACCATCGGAATCAACCCGGATCAGCCCCGACACCACCAGTCCGTACCGGCCCGGCTGCATCACCCCCCCCCACCGCCTTCGGCGACTACCCATGGACCAGCCAAGGCGACAAGGACAAGATGGCGCAGAGCCTGCTCTCCTCGCAGGGTGCCACCAAGGACTTCAGCACGCGAACGGGGAGATCACCTACTCCTTTAGCACGATGAGCACCACGGCCACCGTCCATATCAAGAAACAATGATGACCACGTCTTGTCATGGCTCCGCCTCGTCGGGGCTTTTCGTTTGTGCGGGGTGATCCGGTTTGCGATTTACCGTACACGTACCGCACACCGGGGCATGCGTCACATGGTCCGAAGCTACGAGATAACCCTGCAACCGTTGTGGCTGTAGGGGTTCCGAACCTGTGGGGCCTCAGGGGCTTG
>NZ_CALYOY010000021.1 GCF_945269915.1 uncultured Bifidobacterium sp.
GGCTGGACCGGTAGCCAGTTCGACGACCTGGTCAAACTCTGGAACAGGGAGTCGGGATGGCGCTGGAACGCCGAGAATCCCGGCTCAGGCGCCTATGGCATACCTCAAGCCCTGCCTGCCGACAAGATGGCATCTGCCGGAGCGAACTGGCACGATGATGCGGCCGTTCAGATTGACTGGGGCCTGTCCTATATCGCCGGCAGCTACGGCAGCCCCAGCGGGGCCTGGCAGCATTCGGAACGATTCGGCTGGTACTGATGCCCCTGCCTGCCTTCGATGTTTGCAACCACCATGACTGACTACACCACCGACAAGGACTCGGCCGGGATGGGACACCTCCTCGGGGCCGCGGACATCCGACGCATAGCCAACCAGGCCGGTATCCACCCCGCCAAGCGCCTGGGGCAGAATTTCGTCATCGACCCGGGGACCGTCCGTCGAATCGTCCGCCTGGCCAAGGTAGGCGCCGGTGATTCCGTCCTGGAGGTCGGGCCCGGCCTGGGTTCCCTGACCTTGGGCCTCTTGGAGGCCGGGGGCAGGGTTACAGCCGTCGAAATCGATCCAGGTCTGGCCGGCCGCCTGCCCGAGACCGTCGCCGACCTCATGCCCGGGGCTCAGGGACGCCTTACGGTCATCAACAAGGACGCCCTGACGCTGACCCCGGGCGACGAATCGGGGCTGGCCACCGCCGACGGCCTGACCCTGGTGGCCAACCTCCCCTACAACGTGGCGACCCCGATCATCCTGACCCTCCTGGAGCGCTTCCCCAACCTGGAAGGCTTTTTGGTCATGGTGCAGAAGGAGGTGGCCGACCGCCTGGTGGCAGGCCCCGGCTCCAAGGTCTACGGTGCCCCCAGCCTGAAGCTGGCCTGGTACGGCAAGGCCGGGCAGGCAGGGCGGATTGGGCGCAATATCTTCTGGCCGGCCCCGAATGTGGATTCGGCCCTGGTCTCCTTCACCCGTGCAGCAGCTCCGGCCATGGACCCTGAGGCGACGGAATCCGAACGGAAAGAGACCTTTGCCCTGGTGGATGCAGCCTTCGGCCAACGCCGCAAGACCCTGCATGCCGCCTTAAAGGGTCTGGTGCCCATGGAGGCCTTCAACCGGGCCGGCATCGACCCGACCAGACGCGGGGAGACCATGAGGGTGGAGGAGTTCGCCGCCCTGGCCCGGGCCTGCCGGAAGCTGGCAGGGTGACGGGGCAGGGCGATGCCGGCCATACCGCCGGCAGGAGCATCAGTCTGGACTGCCCAGCCAAGATCAACCTGAGATTGAAGGTGGGGCCCAGCCACGAAGAATGGGGCGGCCGCCATCGCCTGGATACGATCTACAGCGCCATCAGCCTCTATGACACGGTGGACCTGACCCTGGAAGAACCCGGATCGGGCTTGAGACTGACCATGGAGGGCAACCACCTTGGCGACCTGGGCGACCCCCAAGCCGACCCCCAGGCCAACCTGGCCATCAAGGCGCTCCTGGCCCTGGCCGAGACCGCAGGACACCAGCCGGATGTCTCCATCCATATCATCAAACGCATACCGGTCGGCGCCGGGCTGGCCGGGGGGTCGACCGATGCCGCCGGCACCCTGCTGGGCCTGAACCGCCTGTGGGGGTTGGACCTGCCCCTGGAAGCCCTGGAGCGGATCGCGGCCGGCCTGGGTGCCGACCTTCCCTTCTGCCTGCATGGTGGCATCTGCGAGGGGTCGGCCTTCGGACAGATGCTGGTCCCCCTGAATGCCCATGATGCGCGAACCGATCAGCTGACCAGGGCAGGTCTTACCGGGCATCTGCTGGTTGGTGCCTACGAGAAGGAACTCAGCACGGCCCGGGTCTACGAGACCTTCGACCAGGTGGGACCTGGCCACGCCGACCTGAATGACCTGGAGCTGGCCGCCTGCACCCTCCACCCCCGCTCGGGCCTGGCCCTCGACCTGGCCCGCAGCATCGGAGCCGGACCGACCTTCATTTCCGGATCCGGTCCATCGGTGGTGGCCATGGTTCCCGAAACGGCCAGGATGGAGACCCTGAAGACGGCCTGGATGCGGGAGGGGGCCGTGGATCGGATCATCGAAGCCGACTCGCCGGTCAGGCCCCTGGTGAAGCCGCTAAGCGTCACCCATTGACGGTAGAGTGTTGAGCAGGAAATTTGCGGAAGGTGGACCATGACGAATCCCGAACCACTAGATGAACGTGCGGCTCGCCGACAGTTCGTACGACGCAGGCAGAAAATGGTGTTCACCATCGCCGTCTGCGCCCTGGTGGTCATCCTGATCATCGCCAGCCTGGTCATCTTCGGCACCATGGGCCGCTTCGCCAAGGCGGATAAGGTCGTCAAGCCCAACTATGGGGTCAGCCTGCCCTGCCCGCCCAAGGATTCCAAACTGGTCAACCACCCCGATATCCGTGTCCGGGTGCTGAACGGAACCAGCAAGTCCGGCCTGGGCGGCGCCGTGGCTGCAGCCCTGCTCAACCGTGGTTTCAATATGCAGGGGGTTGGGGACTACCCCAACAAGACCGAAATGGCCAGGACCCAAATCCGTTTCGGTGCCCAGGGCATCGACCGCGGCTATACGGTCGCCACCCAGTTCAACGACGCCACCATGATCATGGACGACCGGGGCGATGACCTGGTCGATGTGGTCATCGGGGCCACCTTCAACGACTTGAATGATGAGGACAAGACCTCCACGGTCGGCAAGGACATCAAGGGCATCAAGGGATGCGTCGCCGACCCGGCCAGCATGAAGAACCTGCCCAAGGCCCCCAAGGCCTAGAGATCCGGGCCCACCTCCCGGAACCTGAGCTGGTTCTAGGCTTCGGTCCCTTCCCGGGCCCACCATCGCTTCAGTTCCTCCACGGCCTGATCCTGATCGACCGGCCCCTGATCCAGACGATAGTCCAGCATGTGCCGGTAGGCCTTGCCAACCATGGGCCCGGGCTTGAGACCCAGGATCTCCATGATCCGCCTGCCGTCCAGGTCGGGTCGAATGGCATCCAGGTCCTCCTGCTCGCGCAGCTGGCGCACCCGTTCCTCCAACTCGTCCATGGCGGCCGAGAAGACCTGGGACTTGCGCTTGTTCCTTGTGGTGGCATCGGCCCTGGTCAGACGGTTCAGCCGCTCGAACAGCGGGCCGGTCTCCTTGGCATAGCGCCGGACGGCCGCGTCCGTCCACCGCTCATCCACATACCCGTGGAAGCGCAGGTGCATGCCGATCAGGTCGCAGACGTCGTCAATCAGATGATGGTCGAACCGCAGGGACCTGAGCCGTTTACGGGCCATCCGGGCGCCGACCGCATCATGGTGGTGGAAGCTCACCTTGCCGCCGGGCTCGAAACGTCTGGTCTTGGGCTTGCCGATATCGTGCAGGAGGGCGGCCAGACGCAGGGTAAGGTCCGGTGCCGGCACGGGGCCGTCCGGGCCGGTCTCCAGGGCGATGGCCCGGTCCACAACCATCAGGGTGTGCTCGAAGACGTCCTTGTGGCGGTGATGCTCGTCAATCTCCAGCTGCAGGGCAGGAATCTCGGGCAGGACGATGTCGGCCAGACCCGACTGGACCAGGGCCTCGATCCCCTTTGTGGGGTGGGCGCTGAGCATGAGTTTGGTCAGCTCGTCACGGACCCGCTCAGCTGAAACGATGCCGACCCTGTCGGTCATCTCCGTAATGGCCTCGGCCGTCTCCGGGGCGATCCTGAAGCCCAGCTGGGCCACGAAGCGGACGGCCCGCATCATTCTCAGGGGGTCATCATCAAAGGACTGTCTTGGGTCCACCGGGGTACGCAGCACCTGCTTGGCCAGGTCGTTGACGCCTCGGTAGGGGTCGACGAAGACCAGGTCGGGCACCCGCAGGGCCATGGCGTTGATCGTGAAGTCCCTCCGGGAGAGGTCCCCCTCCAGGCTGTCGCCGTAATCCACCTCGGGCTTGCGTGAATCAGGATCGTAAGTGTCCCTGCGGTACGTAGTCACCTCGACCCTGACCTCGGTTCCGTCCGGGCGGCGACGCACGGCCCCCAGGGTGCCGAACCTGCGGCCCATGTCCCAGAATCCGGAACCCCACTTGTGCAGAATCGGTTCAAACTCCTCGGGCCGGGCCGAGGTGCAGAAATCCAGGTCATGTGACGGTCGATGCAGGAGCAGGTCGCGGACGGGCCCCCCCACCAAGGCCAGCTCAAATCCCTGATCGGCAAACAGTTGTCCGAGTTCGATAGCCTCGGGCCAGACTTGGAAATCCACGCTCACCCTTTCCATATGGAGTTCATGCGCCTACCAGCTTACCGTTACCCCACCTGCACATTAACCTACGTAAAGTGGAATTATGATTACGCCCGCAGACCTTGCGCGCATGCTGTCGCACCGCGCCGATTCTGCGGACGGCCATGCCCGCAGACCAGGCGCGGAAGGGCTCGGGGACGATCCTGAGTCCACCCTCCTGTATTCGATCGGCGAAACCCTGGACCCCCTCATACGTGGGCGCCACCTGGCCCGGGAAGACCATGAACCGGACGATTCCGCGGAGGGCGCACCCACACCCGCCCTGATGCCCCGCCACAAGAGCGCGGGCAAACCGATCACCTTCGCCTCCCTGGATGCCCAGGAACTGCCCGTGGTCAGGGAGTATTCGGCGGGTGGCCTGATCTTCGACTCCAGGGAACGGGTGGCCATCATCGCCCGCCATTCCCGATCGGGCCACCTGGAATGGTGCCTGCCCAAGGGGCACATCGAAAGGGGGGAGACCCCGGAGGAGACCGCGGTTCGCGAAGTGCACGAAGAGACCGGGATCCTGGGGCAGGTGACCGATTCGATCGCCACGATAGACTATTGGTTCACCGGGACCAACCAACGGGTCCACAAGTTGGTGCATCATTTCGTCCTGCAGATGATCGGCGGAACCCTGAGCGTGGAAGGCGACCCCGACCATGAGGCTGAAGACGCCATCTGGGTGGACTTCTCGGATCTGGCCTCGGTGCTGAGTTACCCCAACGAGCGGAAAATCGCCTGGCTGTACGCAAGGAAGTACAAGAAAGAGATATGACCGAGAGCCCACTGCGCCCTGGGCGGCGCACACCCCAGTCGACCCGTACCCGCCAGCGGTGGACGAGACGGGTGGGTTCCTGGATTACGACCTTGGGGACATTCCTCCTCGCCCTGGCTCTGACCCTGGGCATGGCCCTGCCGACTGCCGTGGCCGCCCAGGACGATGAACACCAGCACCAGGCCCAGATCAGTCTCAAATCATCGACCCCGGTCGTCACCGACAGGTCCGGGTACACCCTCAGGGTGACCGTGACCAACACGGAGAGCCAGGAGCTGCGGGATTCCACCCTTTCGGTCGGAACCAACGCCTTCTACTCATTCAGTTCCCGGACCGACATGCAGTCCTGGTCCGAGGGCCGGACCCGCATCCCCACCCCGGACGACTTGGACAGCAGGCATCTGGATTCCATCAAGCCCGGCCAGAGCGCCGACGTCACCGTCGCCGCCGCCGCCGACAACACGGCCCTGAAAAAGATGGTGACCTGGGGCCCCAAGCCCGTCCGCCTCACCCTGACCGGCAAGGACAATCAGGTCCTTGCGGAGACCTGGACCTTCCTGACCAGGACCTGGGATGGCCTGCCCAACGCCGGGACCCCGGCCATGTCGATGACCATGGTCCTCCCCCTGACCACCACAGGCTGGACGGTGGAGGAAAAGAGCATGACGGCCCTGATGACCCAGACCGATGAGGCCGTGGCCGAGTCCGCCAAAAATGGTGGGAATTCCGCCTCCCCGCCCGCCACCAAGACCCCGGATGAACAGGACCAAACCGCCACTGCGGCCAACGAGGGAAAGGTGATCACCCTCAGCCGCCAGGCCACCAAGACCCAGGATGCCCAGAGGCAGCTCCTGACCAGGCATTCGGCCCTACAGGTCCTGGCCGACCCGACCTATCTGACGGCCTTCAACGAACATCCCCGAGTCAACGGTCTCATCCAACCGGCCGATTTCGATATCAGCACCTACGCCGGGCAGGACCCCAACCGGTACATCCAGGCCGGCATCGCCCCGGAATCATGGAGCACCAAGGCCGGCACCGACCTCTATGCCAGGACCTTCCCTGACCAGGGCAAGGTGGAGACCGACCGTGCCTACGCCTGGCAGGGTCGGCAGGAATGGTCCATGGACTCCGTCACCGAGGCCCGCAAGGCCGGGTACACCCACGTCATCGCCCCCCGTGGATTCGAAGCGGGTGCGGGGGCCTCGGCCCACACCGGCAAGTTCACGGTCAACACCCAGGCCGGCCAGGTCACCATACTCTCGGCCCAGCGGGAACTGAGCAACCTGGCCCAAGGCAACCCGACCTCCACCAAGGCCACGGGCGAACAGACGCAGGCCGGCCAGGTCGCCCGGTTCATGGCCCAGAGCGCCTTCTACCAGATGGAACAGCCCTACGACCAGAGGGACCTGATGGTCTGCTTCGACACCGACCAGGACTCCCAGCAGGTTGAACAGATCATGGCCGGCCTGGAGCATGCCCCCTGGATCTCCCTGGGCTCACTGGACTCACTCGACAAGGCCGCCGATTACAGCCTCGGCCCCTCCCGGCTCCAGGAGAACCGGGAATCGGACAGCAAGCAGAACTCCGGTACCGTCGGCACCTTGGATTCGCTGACGAACAGCCGCCAGGACATCACCCGCTTCTCGAACGCCATCCTGGCCGCCCCATCATCCTCACAGCCCACGGCCAGTGCCACCACCGGGAAGTCAGACAGTCAGGCGTTGGCGCGACAGGATGCGGATACGACCGCCCGCCAATCCAAGGATCCCACCAACTGGCTCCAGCGGATCACCAAGGCCCACGACTGCCTGGCCCTGCACGCCCTGGGCGGCACCAAGTCCGCGCCGGCCCTGGCCGACCAGGCCCGGGCCGTATCGGACCGGCTTCTGGACGGAATCCGCATCACCCCCAGTGAGTCCCTGACCGTGGTGAGCGAAACGGCCTCCATGCCGGTCACGGTCAGCAACAACCACCCCTATCCGGTCTATGCCCGGGTCAGCGCCAAGACGGACTCCATGGAGATCGTCACCTCCCGCACGGCCGACACCATCATCCCCGCCCGCTCCGAGGCCCAGGTCACCTTCAAGGTCAGGGTGGCCACGGCAGGTCAGGCCAACGTCGACATCACCCTGATCGACCGCAACGGCAAACCATTCGGCCAGACACGCAGGGCACGCATCACCAGCAACCTCCGCCTGAGCGACATGAGCGGCCTCATCATCGTGGTCATCGCCGTCCTGCTCGGCATGGTGGGGCTCTGGCGGCAGTTCCACCGCAAGAAGGATCCAGACGAATGAGCTCCGTGGGCCGCAATTCAGTCATCATGGCCTCCGGTACCGCGGCCTCCCGCATCACCGGACAGATCCGCACCATCCTCCTGGCCGCGGCCATCGGCACCACAGGCATCGCCGCGGATGCCTACCAGACCGGGGCCATGATCCCCCAGGTCATGTTCACCCTGATCTCCGGGGGCATCTTCAACGCGGTCCTGGTGCCCCAGATCGTCCGGACCCTGAAGGAAAAGGACGCCGCCGACCGCCTCAACAAGCTGATCACGGTCTCCATGGTCCTCCTTGCCGGACTGACCCTGATCCTGATGCTGGCCACCCCGGTCCTGACATCCATCTATCTGAACTCCAAGTGGAACCCGGCCCAGAGGGCCCTGGCCAACTCCTTCACGCTCTGGTGCATGCCCCAGGTCTTCTTCTACGGGCTCTATACGGTCCTGGGGCAGATCCTGGCGGCCAAGGGCCGGTTCACGGCCTATGCCTGGAGTTCGGTCGGCGCCAACCTGATCAGCTGCCTGGGCTTCCTGGCATTCATCCTCCTCTTCGGCAATGCCCAGAAACAGCCCGTCACCTTCTGGGATGACGGCAAGGTGGCCCTGACCGCCGGCGCATGGAGCCTTGGCGTGGCCTTCCAGGCGCTGATCCTCTTCATCCCCCTGGTCATGAGCGGGTTCCGTTACCGGCCGCGGTGGGGCCTGCGGGGGATGGGCCTGCGGTCGATGGGATCGGTGGCGGCCTGGAGCCTGGGTGTCGTCATCATCGACCAGCTGGCCAACGTGGTCAACGCCAGGATCACCAACGGCGCCCCCCTGGAGGGAAACCCCTTCGACATAGCCGGCAACGGGTCCTATCAGAACGCCTACACCCTCTTCATCCTGCCCTATTCCCTGATCGCCGTTTCGGTCAGCACGGCCATCTTCCCCCGCCTTTCCAAGTCGATCTCGGACGGACGCATCGACGACGCCCGGGAGGAGCTCAGCCAGGCCCTGCGCAACGTCGGCCTGATGATGTTCTTCTTCAGCACGGTCATGCTGGCCATCCCCGTCCCCATCACCCGGGCCCTCCTGCCCTCGGTCGGCATCCACGAGGCCGTCCTGATCTCAGGCCCCTTGCTGGGGCTTTCCCTGGGCCTGGTGGCCATGAGCGCCTTCCTGCTCATCCAGCGCACCTTCTATGCCTTCGAAGACGGGCGCCACCCATTCATCTTCGCGGCCGTCTCCAACATGATCCAGGTCATCCTGGTTCTGGTGGCCATCCGCTTCTCGCCCCCGCGCTACTGGACGGCCCTGGTGGGGGCGACGCTGGCCCTGAGCAACATCCTCAGCTTCCCCGTCCTGGCCAGGATGCTGCGCAGACCCTTCCATGGCCATCTGGACGGCCGCCGGATCCTGACCACCTACGCCAAGGCCCTCCTGGCCTCCCTCCTGGCCCTGGCCGCCGCCCTCCTCCTCAAGACGCCCGTAACCCATCTGGTCGGAGCCTGGGTCCAGGGACGTCAGGGGCATATGAGCTGGGTCCAGTCCGTCCTGATCTGCATCATCATCACCCTGGTGGTGGGCCTGGTCTACTCGTGCGTTCTCATTGCCCTGAAGACCACCGAATTCACCCGACTCCTGACCACTCTGGTTGCCAGACTGGGCAGGTCGACCGCCCACCCGGTCCAGAGCCTCGATGACCTGGCGGAGCAATCCTCCCACCGTACCGGCAAGTCGGCCAGGCTGGTCCGGTCCTCATCACCGGACTCCACCGAGGCCGGGCTGGAGGCCGCCATGGAGAACCTCGAGGAGGAAGATGCCCTTCCGTCAGATGGAGAAACCGCGACAGGTGACCTGGAAGAGCCTACACACAGCCGGGAGCCGGTTAGAATTGTTCCCGTGGACACCCCACAGAAGAGGGTTCCAGAGTTGCAGACCGGCAATTCCGGGGGTGCCCCACCCGTTGACCTTGGCGCCGCCCCACGGGAGCGGCGCTCCACCCTTCATGAGAGTTCTGAAGCCATGAAACCGCATATCGGAGATACCGTTCTCGCCAGATACACCCTGGTCACCATTCTTCGTCGAGCCTCAGGACTGAGTGCCTGGCGCGCCCACGACAAAGCGCTGGACAGGGACTGCCAACTCTTCATCGTCAACGATTCCTCCTCCACCGATCTGATCAACACAACCGCATCAGGTCTGGCCTTGAGGAAGGACCGGCGCTTCACCCCGGTATACCAGCTCCATACCAGGGACGGGATCTCCCTGATCGTCACCGCACCCGATGCCGGCATGGCTCTCCGGGACTACATGCAGGGACCGGCCGCCGAGACCCTGAGCCACAAGGCCATGCGGACCATCCTGGGAGAGGCCACCGAGTCCATGCGGGCTCTGGGCAAGATGGGGTTGACCGATTACACCGTTTCAACCACAACCATTCGGCTCTCCCCGTCCTCGGTCATCCTGGCAGACGCTCCGATCGGCCCCATGATTGCGGATTCCCCCAGGTCCAAGAGCGGGCAGGACCTGACAAGGGAGGAGCTGACCATCCGGCAACTGGCTGCCGTCCTGTATGCCATGCTGACCGGCCACCCGGACCATTCGGGTGATGACTACAATCTTGATTCCCTGCCCAAGGACACCCCCGAAGAGTTCAGAATCATCTGCGAGCGCGGCCTGGGCATCAGCCAGGCCGAGGGTGTACACCCGATCCCCCTGGTCACCCTGGCCGAGCTGTCAGCCCTGCTCAGCCCCTGGGCACCGCCGGAGGAGCTGACCGACACCGACCTGATCTGGCCCGATCTGGATGGCCGCGCCTCAATCGAAACGGTCCCCCTCCGCCAGGCCGATTCTGCCTACGTGCTCCCACTTCCCAATGAACTGACGGGCACCGACATGCCCGCCGCCCGGACCATGACCCAGGATGAGCCGCACTGGGAGGCCAATCAGCTCCTCTTCCCCGGGCGCAGCGAAATCGAGATGATCAATCCGGAGGACACCAACACCGACCTCTTCTCCCTCTTCGACGAGAGACAGCGTCAGAATGCCAACAGGAACCGGCCCCAGCGCACCCTCCCCATGGATGTGAGCAACCTGCGGACGGGTGCCTCACCCCGGAACCTGGAGGAGTCCAAGGCCGTGACCGGCAGAATGCCGGCCGTCATGCCGGACCAGGGTCATGCGGGCATCCGGGGCACCGACACCACCTCCGACGACCCGGTCGAACTTGGCTTCTCCAAGTGGGACTTCCAGAAGCCCGAAAAGGATTCCGCCGATGAGGACAGCCCGGGAGCGGATGGGACCGGTGGGGATTCCGCCGCTGCCGGGGCGGAAGCAGCCGGAGACCAGGCCCTCGATGGCCGGACAGACCCATCCTCCGGGGAAGCGGAAGATGAGGGACCGGAGACCACCGCCATGGAACCCCTGCCGCCCAGCTTCACACCCGAGGCCCACTCCATCCCCGCCCCCATTACCTATGTGGCCGCTGACGGGGACCAGTCGGACGACGACCTGGAAGATGGGGACATGGCCGACACCCGTCTCTTCGGACGCTTCACCACCCGGTCGGTCGTCATCACCATCGCCATTCTGGTCGTCGTTGTGGCCCTGGTCTGGGCCCTGGTCACCGCCGTCGGCAACCGCCCCAGAGGATCAAAGCAGGATGACGGATGGCCGGTCATGTCGAACGTGCCCTTCCCCGGCGAGTCCGCCGATGGCGAGCATCAGGAAGCCGATGCCAATCCGGACAAGCAGGGCGATGAGGCAACCGACCAGAACCGGAAACAGGCCGATCACCCTGCCAAGAAGTCCTCTCATGGCACCGACAAGAAGGTCGGCACGGTCCCCGCCCCCCGTGCACCCAAGAACACCACCCCCTACCCGGTGGACCGTCAGACCTTCCTCAACAAACCGGCAGGCCTCCCCGGTTTCGGTTGGTATGTGCACCTGACGGAACCGAGGGAGGTGTCCAGACTGGACATCGCCATTCCCCAGAGTGGCGGGCATGCGCAGATCTTCGCCAATGCCACGGCCACGCAACCCACCCAGGGTCAGGCCCTGGCCGACTTCAGTTTCGACCCTTCGGGGACCACCCACGTGACCCTGCGGGAGCCGGTAACGACCCAGGATCTGGTCATCTGGGTACCCATGGATGGAATGCCGGGGAACACCCTGCACTTCTCGTCCGTCACCGTGTACTGAATTGGTGAGTGGTTGGTTGTTTCCTGGTTCCGCGCGCCGATTGGTAATACAGTTTCGATACATATGAACCTACCCGGCCGTGGCACCTATCGGCCCCGGCAATGAGCCCAGGAAGGCGGATGCAAGCATGGCGGATGATATCAATATCCCGTCCAAGGTCATCAGGAACGACCCCTGGTTCGGCTCCTATGCCAAGCGGGCCGAGGGAATGCGAGCCTCCGAGATTCGAGCCCTCTTCGCCGTGGCCAACCGCCCCGAGGTGGTATCCCTGGCCGGCGGCATGCCCTACCTGGGCCGTATGCCCTTCGATGAACTCGCCGACCAGGTGGCTGAAATGCTCCGCAAGCAGGGGCAGGTGGCCTGGCAGTATGGATCCGCCCAGGGTGACCCCCACCTGCGTGAGGATGTGTTGCCCATCATGGAGCTGGAGGGAATCAAGGACGTCCAGCCGGACGATGTGGTCATCGTCAACGGGTCCCAGTCCGGGCTCGACCTGATTACCCGCATCATGTGCGATCCGGGCGATGTGATCCTGGCCGAGGCCCCGAACTATGTAGGAGCTTTGGGTGTCTTCCAGTCCTTCCAGGTCGACGTGGTCAATGTGGCCATGGACGGGGACGGGCTGATCCCCGAGGCCCTGGAGCAGACCATCATCAAGCAGCGCAAGGCCGGCAAGCAGGTCAAGATGCTCTACACGGTCCCGAACTTCCACAACCCGGCCGGTGCCACGATGAGCCGCGAGCGCCGCCCCAGGGTCATGGAAATCGCCAAGAAGTATCATGTACTGATCGTCGAGGACAACCCTTACGGCCTGCTGGCCTTCGACGGGCAGACCTACCCGGCCCTGCGGTCCTACGATTCGGAGGGCATCGTCTACCTGAGCAGCTTCTCCAAGATCATCGCCCCGGGCATGCGCGTGGCCTGGATGGTGGCCCCTCCCGGAATCCGGCAAAAGCTGGTTCTGGCCAACGAATCAGCCATACTCTGCCCCTCCAATATGAGCCAGATGACCATCACCACCTATCTGGACAACTTCGACTGGAAGTCGCAGATCAACGACTACCGGGGAATGTACAAGGAACGATGCGATGCCATGGACGGGGCCCTGAAAGAGTACCTGCCCTACTGCTCATGGCTCAAGCCCAAGGGGGGCTTCTACATCTGGCTGAAGATTCCCGAGGGGCTCAACGCCAAGGACATGCTGCCCAGGGCCATCACGGCCAAGGTGGCCTACGTTTCCGGAACGGCCTTCTATGATGACGGGCAGGGGGTCGACCACATGCGGCTCTCCTTCTGCTACCCCACCCCTGAACGGATCAGGGAGGGCGTCCGCAGGCTGTCGACGGTCATCGACAACGAACTCGACACTGTGCGGCTCTTCGAACCGGAGACCGGCACAGGCACAGGCAGGGAAAGGGACTGACATGGCGGCCAGACACAGCAGGACACCCGAGCAGGCAGCGGATCGGGAAGGACGTTCCGAGATGAGGGGCAAGCAGTCCAAGATGACCGGTGATGCCGGTCATATCAAGAAGGCGGGACGGCACGGGCACACCAGACGCCACGCGATCGGAGTCGCACCCGCCACCAGGGAGGACGTGCAGTCCCTGTCTCTGAAGGCCAGCAAGCGTAGCAGCAAGTCCATCATGGTCATCTGTGGCGGTCTCAGCCACGAGCGCGACTTCTCCCTGAGTTCCGGTCACCGCGTCCAAGGCTTTTTGGAAGAGGCTGGATGGACGGTCAGTGCTCACGATATGGACTCAGATCTGCTTGGTCTCCTGACCGACAAGAAGACCCGCCCCGACCTGGTCTGGCCCCTTCTGCACGGTGCCAATGGCGAGGATGGGTCCATCCGCGACATCCTGGAAATGGCGGGTCTGCCCTATATCGGGTCCCGGGCCAAGGCTTCACGGACCGCCTGGAGCAAACCCATCGCCAAGAACCTGGTCCGCATGGCCGGATTGACCACCCCGCACTCGGTAACCCTGCCGGAATCCATGTTCCGCGAGCTGGGCGTCAAGCCGGTTATCGACCTTCTCCTCAAGTCCCTGGGCCTCCCCCTCTTCATCAAACCCACCATGGGCGGATCGGCCATGGGATGCACCCTGGTCAAGGAGGGCAGGGAGTTGCCCCAGGCCCTGATCAACTGCTTCGGCTATGGGCAGGTCGCCCTGGTGGAACAGGCGATCGTCGGCACCGAGGTGTCGGTCTCCATCATCGAGTTTGATGGACACCCGCTGATCCTGCCGCCCCTGGAGGTCTGGACCCCTTCGGGAACCTATGATTACGAGGCCAGGACCACCCCGGGACCCACGGAGTTCTATGTGCCTGCCCGGCTGGACCCCCATGCCATGGAGGCCGTCAAGGAGGCAGCCCTGACCGCTCACGACGCCCTCGGTCTGCGTGATATCTCCCGCACCGATTTCATTGTCGATGGGCAGGGGAGGCCCCAGTTCCTGGAAGCCAACGTGGCACCCGGCATGACCGACACCTCGCTTCTTCCCCAGTCCGCCGTGGCTGCCGGCTACGAACTCCCTGACCTCTACACAGCTCTGGTGCAGTCCGTCCTGGGGCAGAACCGGACCGAAGCCTGACACCGGGCCGTTCCCCCGTCAGGTCATGCCGACCTGTCGGCTTACCGGCTTGTCATTACGCCATCAGGCCGGTAACCAGGTCCGATGCCCTTGAACGGCTCTTCTGCTTATTGGAACCTGACTCTTTCATCTCCGGACGGCTTGTTCCGCCTCAGGTCCTTCTCTGCCGTCGACCGACTCGTTCGAGACACATCTTCCGTCATCGTCGGTCCTGGGTCGGTCCTGAACTCATCCCCACCTTCAGTCGACTTGTCCGCCTGGCCGGTCTTGTCATCGTCAGGAGACATCCAGAATCGCCAGCTGTGCCAGCCATCATCGACCTTGTCCTCGTCATCATGGTCCTGTGGTGGATGCTCACGCATGAGCCGCTGTATCCTGGCCAGGAGCCAGAAGAGCACAATCAGGGTACCAAGATTGGTGATGATGGCCACGATGATGGTTTTCTCCATACCACAACCATATCCCCCATCCTGGCTTGGATTGTTCCAGCACGGTGCGGATTGACCCTCGGGGGCGAGGGAGGGTCAGCCTCACCTGGTTGAGGCTGACCCTCCCAAAAATCGACCCTGGAATGGGGGGAATGCTGTTACGCCCTCCGCTTGCCGACCGGTCAGGCTTCACAGATAGAGTGTCATCATGACTCTCACCGTTCATGATGCGATCGTTATCGGATCCGGACCCGCCGGCTACACGGCGGCAATCTACCTTGGCAGGGCAGGATATGCCCCCCTGGTCATCGCCGGTGCCCTGACACCAGGCGGACAGCTCATGAACACCACCGAGGTGGAGAACTATCCTGGTTTCCCCAAGGGAATTCTGGGCCCGGACCTGATGGAACAGATGCGTGACCAGGCCGAGCACTTCGGAGCCCAAATCGAGTATGACGATGTCACCTCGGTCGATTTCTCCGGTAAGATCAAGCGTGTCACCACCGATGGCGGGCAGGAATACCTGGCCAAGGCCGTGGTGGTCACCACCGGTTCCCAGTATCGCAAGTTGAATGTTCCGGGAGAACGCGAGTTCTCTGGCCGGGGCGTCTCCTACTGTGCCACATGCGACGGTTTCTTCTTCAAGGACAAACCCATCGTGGTCATCGGCGGGGGTGACTCAGCCATGGGTGATGCAGACTTTCTGACCCGCTTCGGCTCTTCCGTCCGGCTCATCCACCGCAGGCAGGGCTTCCGCGCCTCGAAGATCATGGTCGATAGGGCCAAGGCCAATGAAAAGATTGACTTTGTCCTCGATTCTGTCGTCACCAAGGTCAACGGTGATGAGAACGGAGTCACCTCGATCGGTATACGCAACACCACCACCGGTCAGGAGACCACACTCCCCGCCAATGGTGTCTTCGTGGCCATCGGGTTCATTCCCGAAACCGGTTTCCTGCAAGGACAGGTCGACCTGGATGACGATGGCTACATCCTGGTTCAGGGAGCCTCCACCAAGACTTCCACCCCCGGAATCTTCGCCGCCGGAGACGCAACAGACAAGGTATATCGCCAAGCCATCTCCGCGGCAGGTATGGGATGCCGTGCAGCCTTGGACGCTCAGGAGTATCTCAACACCTTGGAAGGCTGACAAGGCTCCACAGCCGTCTTCCTGCAATACCGCGGGCCTTGTGACCGTGCACCGGTCAAGGCGCCCGGTATTGTGTACCGCCCCGCCTGCCGTCTAGACCGTCATTGCAGGCATGGCGACAGAAAGCCGTGGGTAGATGATGGGTCCTTCTGTCCTGTCAGACCCAACCGTCGGTCTGATCAGGTGGGTTGGAACCGTCCTGTTTGCCATTGAGCAGCATGGCAAGAATACGATCCATGTCTTCGGGCGAGGAGAAGACGATTTCAATCCTTCCGTGCTTCTTCGTGCCCTTGATGGCAACCTTGGTATCGAACCTGCTCTCCAGATTCTGGCGAACCGGGCTATCAGTCCAGATATCAGGCCGCGATTTCCTGGTTTTCGGTTTCGTCTGACCTGTTTTCAGTGCCACCAACTCCTCGGTGGAGCGCACGGACAAACCCTCGGCGATGATCTTGTTGGCCACCGCATTCATATCCTCTTCCGTGGGCAGGGTCAGAAGAGCCCGGGCATGTCCGGCCGACAGGACACCGGAACTTACTTTCTTCTGGACGCTCGGGGGCAGCTTCAAGAGGCGTAGGGTGTTGGTTATCTGGGGCCTCGACTTGGAAACGGACTTTGAAAGCCCATCCTGGGTCAAGCCGAATTCATCAATCATCTGTTGATATGCCGCGGCTTCTTCCAGAGGATTCAGGGCAACCCGATGAAGGTTCTCCAACAAGGCGTCTCGCAGCATGGTGTCGTCCGATGTGGTTTTGACAATGGCTGGAATGCTGGTGAGACCGGCCAGCTGAGTGGCCCTCCATCGTCGCTCCCCCATGATGATCTCATAGGCGGCAAGGCGGTCTCCCGATCCTCCGCCCTTCCCGGCAACTGGTTTTTCCTGCGTAGGTTGAGCAACTGTCTTGGCTGTCTTCCTGACGACGATGGGCTGAAGGACACCAACTTCTTTGATGGAGCGGGACAATTCCAGCAGTTCATCTTCATCAAAGATATGCCTTGGCTGCTGGGCGTTAGGACGGATTTCATCGGTCTGCAGCTCCACCAGGTATCCACCTTGAACAGGCTTCAGCTCATTGCCATCCGCCGCATCGCCCTGGGGTGCCTCGACGGGTTCCGCGGTCTTCTTTTCTGCAGATGCGGATGACACATCCGGTAAGTTCTTCTGACTTCCGCTTCTCGTCTTGTCTTCTGCTGAAGATGTTGCCTCCCGATATGTTTCACGTGAAACATCGGTAACGGTTGGGCCGAAGAAGAGGTCACTCGGATGTTTCAGGCTGTCCAAATTCGGCATCCTTGGAGTGTTCCTTCCCTTGGTCGACACCGATGTTTCACGTGAAACCTTCCCCGGCTTCGCCCCTCTGCCTGCTGTTGCCTTGGCGGATGTTGAAGTTGCGGAGCCAGCGGTGGAGTTCTTCTTTGTTGCGTTCTTACTGGATTCCTTCGTGCCTGCCGTGCTCTGCGGGGCGGTTGTATCGGCTTTCGCGCCGTCGTTGGGCACCCCGTCTGCGTTGCCTCGAGCTGCAGCGGATGTACGAGTGGTTGTCCTGACTCCAGCTTTCACTTTTGCGGCGGTCTTGGAGTCCGAGCCTGCAGTGGCCGCCCCGCCCTTCTTGGACTTGGACTGTGCGCCTGAAGAAGGTTTCGCTTCCGTTTTTGCGGACTGGGCTGCCACTTGCTCTCGTGTACCGGGCCGTGACGATAAGGTATCAGTCTTATTGTCCTGCTGAACCGTAGCATCGTCAGAAGTCTTGGCCTGCTTCGTCGGCCCCTCACCTGGGAGAGCAGGGAATAAAGCCCCTAGGCCCTTACCTAAACGTGACCGGCTTGCCATGCTTTTCACTCCCCTTGCTTCCTGTTAGCGATATGTTTCAACACCCACTTTGATCTCTGTGCAATCTCCAAAGCCGCTTCTTCATATGAAATTGCTCCCGCTCCCCTGGGATCATAAGTGATGACACTCTGCTGGAAGCTTGGGGCTTCAGATATCTTCACCGACCGGGGAATGGTGGTATTCAGCACTATCTCGGGATAATGCTCTCGGACCTGATCAAAGACTTCCTTGCTGAGTAAGGTCCTCTTGTCATACATGGTCAGGAGCATAGTCGAAATAACCAAGTACGGATTATATGATTGCTGAACCAGCCCGATGGTATGCAGAAGTTGCTGCAGTCCCTCCAAGGCGTAGTACTCGGCTTGCACAGGGATCAGAACCTCGTTCACCGAGCACATGGCATTCAGAACCAGCAGGCCCAGACTGGGAGGACAATCGACCAATATATAGTCGTAGTGCTTCTTACTTCCCCTCAAAAAGTCGGTCAGAGCCTTTTTCAGGAGCTGGTTGCGCTCAGGCATATCTGCTACTTCAAGTTCAGCACCGCTCAAATCGATTGAAGAAGGAACGACTTCTAGGGTTTCGAAGCCCGGGGATGCAACCTTGACCTCTTCAATGCCGTGACGACCCTCGAGCACATCGTAGGTTGACTGTATTCCCGTCTCATGAGGAACCCCGAGCGCGGTTGAGGCATTCCCCTGGGGGTCCATGTCGATGACCAAAACTTGAGAACCGAACTCAGCAAAAGCACTTGCCAGATTGACGGTAGTGGTGGTCTTCCCCACCCCACCCTTCTGGTTGGCCACTGCAATAAACCTGGTCTGCTCAGGCTGCGGGAAAGTGGCCTTTTGTAGAGCCTGATACCTGGCAGTCAGGTCAGCCATCTCAGCCCCGGCCGAGGAACCGGATGCATCCGAAAAAATCCTGTTGAGGATTTCTGAGGCTGTCTCGACACCCCCGGCCCCGATCACACTGCGATGACCGGCACCCGGGGTTCCCTGAGAACCAGAATCCACCTTGTTCGATACAGACACTAACCGTTCCTCCTTATAGCTGTCACAATTTTCCCGTCTCACATGGACATGTGGAAACCCACAATTGTGCACAGTCATTGTGCATAACTGTGGATAAGTGTGGAGAGCCTTTCCACCCTCTCCCGACTCACAACTTCCAACCCTGTAAGTAAATTCGTTGGAATGTATTGCATCCTCTGTTCAAAGAGTACTCCAACCAAGAACCAAATGTTCGATTGTGGATAAGTTCTGAGCGACGCTAAGATTGTGCATAACTTACAATTAGCCACCTCAATGAACCGCTCAAGACCGATCCCTCCCCGTACGCTCTCTTGTCCACTCACACTGAATTTCATGTACCTCTTACTTCCGGCGTATTCAAGTTGCTGCCCGATTGCCTTGCTGGGATCGAACTCCTTCAAGCCGAACCTTGAATCAACAGATTGGTTTCACGTGAAACATTGATTATGTCATTACTATCCACGATCACCATCGCATTCATTCCATTCGATTCATCAAGGGGTAAATAGACGATTCGATATTTACCTTGGCGGTACTTCCGGTCACTGAATGATTAACGTATCAATCGACAGTTATGACACTCGTACATAGTAAGCTGCGGTAATATATCCAAATCATTGCATCACTTCTTCTTTTTCTCCCCAACATCCGAGCAGGCACCATACCCTGGTCTGATATACCAACGGCGCAGCTGTAACCATTGAAGCAAACTCCTCAATTCACTTCCAGTAAACATAACGATCCAAACAGCATTTCCGTGTGGTTTCAGATCTTCAGTCTGTGAACAACATTCAGAGCAATTATTGTCATTCGAAGTTTCACGTGAAACATCAGAACCGTCTAGTTGAACATAACAGCCCTGAGGTAAGGGTTACGGACGCTTGGCCTTTCACTGAACTTGAAGACCACTATATGCTCCGGATCCGGACCGATATATAGGAACAAACATGTTGACTCCACAGGAAAATCATACTTGCTTGAGTTTCAGCTGAAACTCACTGACACACTGCGAGGTGAGATACTTCCAATTGAATCACTGTGGGTAAGCTAGACAGTTATGCTGCGAACAGCGGCACTACTTACGCTTCGGTTACCTCGAATCCATCCTATCTGCGGTTAACAATTCGTTTCACGTGAAACATCTGCTGAATGAGATCACTCCATGACCTTTAACGGCCACATTGCCGGTAAACCAGTGTATTCGGAAGAGCCAGTTAACCAGACATCCACCACTGCCGAAACAATCCTGCCTAGCCGAGGTATTGAGGAAAAGGGCCAGTGATGTTTCACGTGAAACATCGGACATTCCCAACTTTCGATAGTCAAGATTTGGATTCTCAATCGAGATGACGCTTCTTGCTCTAGTCACTGGTAAGCAACAGAAACAAACAGTCAACACAGTTTCTCATCACCAAGGCTTCAAGTGATCACATGTTTCACGTGAAACACTGTTTACAGAATCACTAGCACTAATGGGACACAACGACAGGAAAGATGTGGACACTTCAACTCCGTTATCTACTACCGGGACGGGAAAGGTAACCTCGAGAATTTCATCCAAAGCAGCATTGAGTTATCTTGGGGTATCTCAGAAAATAGTCTTCAAACAATGAACCGTCTTCCATAGGAATCGGCTAAGGAATGATGTACAACACCAACTCCAGTAATCCGACAAGAAACACATGAGCGGGGCAGCAAAACAAAAACGAGCTATTCTTGGTACTAATCGTAAACCTCCATCTCTGTATTACCGAAACCGAGACACAGGCACCAGTTTGATTATAGTATACTTGCCACGCTCCTGCCGGAGCATAGGTGAACTCTGGTGGCGACAGAAAACGAATTACATCAGTGTAGTTTATTGAAGGATTACCCTCAGGCCTTATCCACCAGCACCACATGTGTACCCTCAAGGCCTGGACCTACAGCAGCATCGCAGACGCGAGGATTGCAACCGTGATTCTTCTTGATCTCCTTGGACGCCTTATCGATTTCGGCCTGGGCGGATCTGCCCTTCAGGGCTATCAACCGACCACCGGGATGCAACAGGGGAAGGGTCCAGCCTGAGAGTTTGGTCATGGGAGCAACGGCCCTGCATGTCACCATGTCATAGGGTCGCAACGTATATTCGCCATGATTATCATCATTGGCATCCACTCCACGTGGATCAATTCCAGCTACTCTCTGATCTGCACTCACGGAATCAGAACCGGCCAGCCTACCATGATGACGCCGACGTTCCATTGCACGACGCCCGCCGCCTCTGTTCGGTTTGGTCCTCTTCTCAGGACGAGGCAGGACCTCTTCAGCCCGCTTGCGAAGAACGATAGCGTTCTTCAGCTCCATCTCCTCGATGACTTCGTGGAGCCAGACAACCCTGCGTTCCATGGGTTCAACCAGACTCACCTGACACTCCGGCATGCAGGCAGCCAGTACAACTCCCGGGAATCCGCCGCCGGATCCGATGTCGGCAATCCTCGGACCCAGACCATCGTTCATGGCGTCCTTGACAAAAGGCACGATCGCCGCGGAATTCAGGATATGCCGCTCCCAGATAATCCCCTGGTCCCTGGGCCCGATGATTCCACGCTCGATGCCCTCGCGGGTGAGCTTGTCATGAAAGACCTGCAAGGGCTCAAGAGCATCGCCCAGAACCTGCCCCAGAAGGGAATTCCCCTCCAATGCATCGACCTGGGACGGTTCCATACGGTGGCCACTACCTTCTTCATCAGTCATGCATGATTCCCAACCTCATAGACCCGAATATGGAAACGGAACAAACCCTACCGGTATTGCTATAGAAGCCCAAGCAAACCCGGGGGCCGGTCGTTTCACGCACCACCGGCCCCTGAATCAGAAAGAGTCACTCCTCATCAGCGGAATCCACGTCGATGTCATCAGCTGGATCCGAGTCCTCAACGACCTCATCCTCCACGTCGTGCTTGCGAACGTGGTGACGATGATGGGTGTCAACTTGTTGCGCCTGGTCAATCGAATCATAGACCTGTACATCATCGTCCTGATGACTGGAGGACTTGAGATAGACGGAAACGTACCGGTGGGGTTCCTCCCCATGAGACCGGGACTTGAGTCCCTCCTCGCGGACCATGTCATGGACAATCTTGCGCTCGAAGGAGTTCATGGGCGGCATATCGACCTGCTCGCCGGTCTCCCGCACCTCGTCAATCGCGTCCAGGGCCTTTTCACGCAGCAGTTCCCGCTTGCGCTGGAGGAATCCATCCACATCAACAATCAGGTGCGACCGTTCCCCCATCTTCTGCTGCACAGCCAGCCGGGTAAGCTGCTGAAGGGCATCCACGACTTCGCCGTCATGCCCGATCAGGTGCTTGATATCGGCATCATCATCGGCCACGATCTGCACCGTGGGGCGATGATTGCGCACACCCATTTCAATATCGCCTTCATAATCGACGATATCCAAAAGACCTTCCAAGTAGTCAGCGGCAATATCCGCTTCCTCATTGAGCTGATCTATCGTCTTTTCCTGTTCCTGAGACATCCATGCTCTCCTTACACGCGTTTACATTCGCCCGTGACTGGTCCGTCCACACTATTCAATCGCCTCAGAACGAGTGTCCACTATCGAGGATACACGGTTGGGACAACCGCGGAACATCATCAATCCGATGAAATCGATATTCCGGGATCAGCGTCCTTTACGCTTACGACTCGGCTGGCTGCGCTGGTGGGATACACCCTTGTTCCTCCTCGCCTCCTCTTCGGCCTGCTTGGCCTCCATCAGTTCCTCCTCCTCCAGGGAGGGCAGTCCCTGATGGCTGCGGCGGGCGTTCTCACGGCGGTGATCACGCTCCTGCTTCTCTTCGGCCGCAGGCGACCCGGGGGTCGGCATATGCCTCACCTGGAACAGTGTTCGCCCGAGGTTCCAGAGGTTGTTGGTCAGCCAGTAGATCAACACGGCGAAGGGGAAGTAGATGCCGGAGAAGATGTACATGACGGGAAAGATGAAGGCCATCATCTGCTGCATCCGGTACTGCTGGCCCTGCATGGCCGAACGCGGCATGTTCTTCCGGACGTTGTGGAACTGGGAATAGAACATGGCGAGGCACATCAGAATGATGAAGACCACGATGACGATCCTGCCGGCACCCTGGGCCGACATGAAGTTGTCGGAGATTTTCAGACCGAAAAAGGTGGTTTCCTCGAACTCCGTGGCCACTGCGACATTGAAGGCACCGAGTGGATCCCGCTTCCCCCTGGCTATGAAGGGAACGGCCGAAAGCACGTAGAACATGGTCATGAAGACCGGGCCCTGGACCAACATGGGCAGACAGGATCCCGCCGGGTTGACGTGGTTGTCCTGGTAGAGCTTCATGGTCTCGCGACTCATGGCTTCGCGACTGGCCTGGTCCTTCTTGTTCTTGTACTTGTTCTGGATTTTCATCAGCTTGGGCTGGAGGGCCTGCATGCGTTGCATGGACCTGAGCTGCCTGATGAAGAGAGGGAGGACGCAGATGTTGACCACAACCACCAGGAGGACCACCGACAGGGCCCAGGCCAGACCAGGCCCCTCGGGTAGACCGAGCAGGGTCAGAAGCTTGTGGCAGTAGGCCATGATGTAGGTCATCAGCCACTCGACGGGGCGCAGGATCTTATAGAAGAAGCCATATATGCCCGTATCGAAGGTGAAGGTTTCGTTGTTCTGGAACATTGTCAGGCCGTCTCCTTGTCCGAGACCATTGGCGTCAGTCGTGGTTCTTCATGGGCCTTGGACCATGAGAATCGATAGAAGGGTGAAAACCGCTGCGGCACATCATCGATGCCCCCGCTATTGAAAGGGGTGCACCGCAAAAGGCGCACAAGGGCCAGGAGGGACCCCCTCAGAGCGCCAAAACGCCGAATTGCCGTCAGGGCGTACTGGGAGCAGGTGGGGTAATACAGACAACGAGGCGGCGACAGGGGCGACACATGTCGCTGATACCAACGGATGGCGGCCGTGAACATACCGGTCAGGGGAGATGTCATGCTGCACCCGCCTCTCCGGATTCAGCCTCAGGTTCTTCGTGCCCTCCCGGATTACCGGATACCACGCTTCCGGTATGGACCCTCCTGGCCAGATCACGGAAAAGGCGGTCCATCTGCTGGTCCAGATCATGGAAGGGGGCCTCGGCCGCTCCGGGCTTGGCACGGATGACCAGGTCACAGCAGGGTGGGAGGAGATCCTCCTTGGCACGGGCCAGTTGACGGAATCTGCGCTTCACCTTGTTTCGTGTGACGGCCTTGCCTACACTTTTGGATACAGCCAGCCCCATGCGACGGCGGTCCTGCGCCAGGTCGTCGCATTCCGCCTGATCGCCCGGGGCAAAAGGTGAGAGAGCCGCCACGGAATCAGGTACCAGGTAATGGATGACCAGATCATGACTGCTGACTCGCCTACGCCGTCTGAGCACCGTGGTGAAGTCGCGGTGGCTTTTCAGCCGTTCCACCTTCTGCGGGAGGTCAAGTCCGACTCAGGCAGAGAGGGACTTGCGACCCTTGGCCCGACGGCGGTTGATCAGCGCACGGCCGGAACGGGTCCGCATACGGGCGCGGAATCCGTGCTTCATGTGACGACGACGGTTGTTGGGTTGGAATGTCCTCTTCATGATTAATCGCTCCTGGTTGTAGTCATACTCGAGTACGGCTCGTCATGAGTCAAGCTATACCACGGTACACATCAGGCGGGACCGAGTCAAAACGCAACGGCTCCGAATTCGCCACATTGCCTCTTCCGTCTCGTGACTGGCCGAGCCGAATCCACAACCTGGTCGAGAAAGACAAATCCGAGAAGACATTCCCTGACCGCCAGATCACGGAGTCGATGGTTTCCGGATTGCCATAAAGCCCATGATTACAGGAGGGAAGACACCGGACTTATCCACAAATTACATCACTGTTATTCACATTCGACCGTAAAACAACACGCTACCCTGTGGATAACCTGACTGAGTCGGTGTAACAATAGTCTACTGTCTGTTGGTAGGAATGCTGCCTTATATACGCAGCGCACCGGGGACGGTCTGTATCACCGAGAGGAGTTGGAGATGGCGCAGGATCCGCTGGATGCCACATCCCAGGCCAAGAGAATCTGGGACGCGGTCCTGCAGGTACTCCGTTACAGCAATTCCCTCACCTCGCGCGACAAGGGCTGGTTGGAGGACATCACCCCCGAGGCCGTTTTCGGCACCACCATCGTGCTTCGTGTCTCCTCCAGGGAAACCCAGGAAGCCGTTCAGGGTCCGCTGAGCCAACCCCTTTTCAATGCTCTTCAACTGGTCACCAACCAGGAGATGTTCCCGGCCATCAAGATCGTCTACCCCCAGCAGGCCAATGCCGACCAGGGCGAAGGCGCCCAGGCGGGGACTGCGGGCAGTGGGGAATTCAGACAGATCCCCACCACCCAAGCCGGCCCCGTCAATGAACCGGATCCCTATCCTTCCTACCAACCCTCCCGGCCGACCCATTCAGGCCAGGGCAAGCAACAGACCCCTGTCGGCTGGCAACAGGGTCAGGATGGATCAGGGTTCCAGGCGGGCTCCAACCTGGGCCCCAGTCAAAAGACCCCCATCATTTCGAGCGATGACTTCCACCAGGGCACCTACGTGCCCATGACCCTTGACATGCAGGCTGAGCTGGCTGAACAATCCTCCGTGGTCCCGGGAGGCCGGCACGAGGGCGAATACCATGGCGAAACCGCCGTGCCGCAGAAACACCAACCCTTCTCGGTCCCCCAGTTCCCGATGGGCCAGAACAAGGTGGAACGGGATCCGGAGACCCACCTCAACAAGAACGCCACCTTCGATACCTTCGTTCCCGGTGATTCCAACCGGTTCGCCCGTACCGTGGCCCTGGCCGTAGCAGAGGGCTCGGGGCAGAACTTCAACCCGCTCTGTATTTATGGCAGCTCGGGTCTGGGCAAGACCCACCTCCTCAACGCCATCGGCAACTACGCCCTGGTCAAGGATCCATCGCTGCGGGTGCGGTATGTGAATTCCGAGGAGTTCACCAACGAGTTCATCGACGCCCTGCAGAATTCGACCCAGGGCAACGGACAGATTGCTGAATTCAACCGACGTTACCGGGAGGTGGATGTCCTCCTGATCGACGACATCCAGTTCCTGGGGGGCAAGGAAGCCACCCTGGACCAGTTCTTCCACACCTTCAACGCCCTGCACGATGCCAACAAGCGTATCGTCATAGCCTCCGACGTGCCGCCCAAGAACCTCAAGGGATTCGAGCAGAGGCTGATTTCACGGTTCGATTCCGGTCTGACCGTCGACGTCCAGCCACCGGACAGGGAGACCCGCGTGGCCATCCTGCGGATGATGGCCTCGATGAACGGGGTCAGCATCCCCAATGAGGTCCTGGATCTGATAGCAGAGCGCTTCACTGAGAACATCAGGGAACTGGAGGGGGCCCTGACCAGGGTCACCGCCGTGGCCAGCCTGAACAACCAGCCGGTCACCTCGGCCCTGGCCGAGCAGACCCTGCAGGACTTCTTCTCGACCGACGTGGAAATCAAACCCACCGACATCATCACCCAGGTGGCCAAGTACTTCCACCTGACCTTTGATGACATCGTGGGGCGCACCAGGACCAAGAACATCGCACTGGCCCGCCAGATCGCCATGTATCTGGCCCGTGAGATGACCAGCATGTCCCTGGTCGATATCGGTGAGGTTTTCGGAGGCAGGGACCACACCACCGTCATGCATGCCTATACCCGCATATCCAACGAGATGCAGGAGAAGCGGGAAATATACAACTACGTCATGGAGTTGACGGTCAGGCTGAAACAGCCTGCCAATGCCTGACGACACGCTGACACATTGGGGATGGAAGAAAAAAGTTTTCCACCCACTTATCCCCAGATGTGGGTAATCCTTGGGAATAACCCACCATTCTGGCGTGGAAAACTGGTGGACTTTCCGTGAATAAGCACCAGAAAAATGTGAATAACTTTAGATTTTCTGACGCTTGTGGACAAGTCGGTTTGTTGTGCACACTTGCTGACCAACTTATCCACTTTTGTCGACGGGGAACTATCCACCTACTTGCAAGGAAAATAAAACTTATCCACACAATCCACCGGTCTTACTACTACGAACCCATGAATATTTATCCAGTTCACCATCATCTCAATCAGTTCCGGCGAACAGCCCATACCGGAAGCACCACGATTCGATAGAATGAACCCAGATCATTCATCGACAAGAAGGCCCTATGAAAGTTGAAGTCAACTCAGCCGCGCTGTCAGACGCCATCGCCTGGACAACCCGCATCATCCCATCACGCCCGGCATCACCTATTCTGGCCGGCATCAAGCTCGAAGCATCCGACGGAACCTTGAAGCTGTCGGCCTTCGACTACGAGGTCTCGGCCCGTAACCACATCGAAGCCGGTGTCGACGAACCCGGCACCGCACTGGTGCTGGGCAAGCTCCTGGCCGACATCACCAAGTCGCTCCCCTCGGAGAAGACCTACCTTTCCACCGAGGGCTCAAAGATGACCATCACCTCGGGGAAATCGACCTTCTCCCTGCAACTGATGCCCGATACGGAATACCCTGACCTTCCCGCGGTTCCTGAAGCCATGGGCCAAGTCGATGCCGGGACCTTCGTCCAGTCGATCTCCCAGGCCATCGTCGCCGTCTCCCGCGAGGAAAGCCGACCGGTTCTGACCAGCGTCAAGACCGAAATCGAAGGCGACAAGGTGGTCATGACCGCAACGGACCGTTTCCGTCTTTCCCGTTCCAGCTTCACCTGGACCCCCAGGGACGCCGACTTCTCCACCTCCATGCTGATTCGTGGTTCCCTCCTGCGCGACATCGCTCGCTCCCTGGACGAGCACCAGAACGTGGTCATGGATTACGAGCAGGACAATCCCACCATCATGGGCGTCGAGAACGCCGGCAAGGTATCGACCTCCCAGCTGATCGACGGGGAGTTCCCCGCCGTGGACCGTCTCTTTGCCGATGAGTACCCCATCCAGGCGGTCGTCTCCCGCCAGGAGCTGATCGACGCCATCAAGCGTGTGGCCCTGGTCACCGAGCGCAATGCCCCGATTCGAATGCTCTTCTCCCGCCAGGAGCTGACCCTGAGCGCAGGGACCGCCGACGAGGCCCAGGCCCATGAAATCCTCCCGATCGACCTGGACGGTGAGGAGATCACCGTGGCTTTCAACCCCAGCTACCTGATCGATGGCCTCAGTGCCATCACCGAACCTTTCATCCGGGTCAAGATGACCTCGGCCGTCAAGGCTGTGGAGTTCAACGGTCAGCAGGAGAAGGATTCCGAAGAGTCCATGGACTACCGCTACCTCCTGGTTCCCATGCGGTTCAACAACTGATTCACCGTCAGGCCACCCATTACCTGTTCGTCAACGGCCCCGCCTTCACGGCATCCGGAGTCGGAGGGGGATAGGTGGCCTCCCTATTCGAGGAAAGCGACCCGTGTACATATCCCGCCTGGTCCTGGACCACTACCGTTCCTGGGACACCTGTCTTCTGGATCTGGAACCGGGCGTAACCATCATCAAGGGCAGGAACGGACTGGGCAAGACCAACCTGGTCGAGGCCATCGAGGTCCTGTCGACCGGGACCAGTCACCGTGTATCCTCCTCGCTGCCCCTGGTGGAACGAGGGCGGTCCAAGGCCACGGTCAGGGCACGGATCCAGGGTGGTGAGGATCCGACCGACTACGAGCTGACCATCACCGCCAAGGGTGCCAAGCGGGGCCGAATCAACGGCGGCCCCTCCCTCTATATGCGCGATATGGTGGGGAAGGTGCCCTGTGTGACCTTCTCACCCGATGATCAACGCATGGTTTCAGGTGAGCCCTTGGTGCGCAGGTCCTTCCTGGACGAGGCCGGAGCCCTGCTGGACCCGGACTATTTCAGGAGCCGCCAGAACTTCGCCCACATCGCCCAGCAACGCTCCGCCCTGCTCAAGCAGTTGCTCAAACAAGGTGATCGGGGGACCGACCAGCGCAATGCGGTCCTGTCGGGGTTGGAGATATGGACCGGCCAGTTCATCCAGGCAGGTCTGGACCTGACCAGGCGACGGATGAGCCTGGTGGCTGCGCTTGCAGGTCCTTTCGAGACCCTGTATTCCGATCTGGCCGGGCCTGGGCAGGAGGCCAACCTGGACTATGTCCCCTCTCTGGATGAGATCAGGGACCAGGATGGATCCGAAAGCGCGGTTGAAGAGGCCATCAGCGAGCACTTCCAACGCATCTACCCGGGTGAGGTGGCTCGTGGCACCAACCTGATAGGCCCCCAACGCGATGACCTGGTCTTCGGACTGAACGGAATGCAGGCCCGTGAATTCGCCTCCAACGGGGAGATGTGGACCCTGGCCCTGGCCCTGAGGCTCGCTCTATTCGAGGTGATTGTCCAGACCAAGCAGGTCAGGCCGATTGTGGTGCTTGATGATGTTTTCGCCCAGCTTGATGAGGGCCGCAGGAGCCAGATCCTCGCTTTTGCGGGTGACCAGGACCAGGTTCTGATCACCGTGGCGGCCGACGGTGACATTCCCTCGCTGGATGAGGCCCGCCTGGTGGATGTGGAATCGCTGAAGGCCGATGCCTTCGAGCGGGATCAGGACGAGGAAATCAGCAGGGCACTGGCCGATCTGACCCGTGCCCGGTCCGGTCAGGACGGTGACCGGACATGAGGAGGCCCATCGTCGAAAGTCTGCATCTGGACCAACGTCTCCTGCCCGCCAAGGTGTTCGAGGAATATACCCGGCAGGCGGCCAAGCAGGAGGAACTGCGGGAGAAATCACGCCTGGCCTGGTTCGACTTCGGCAAACCGGGCAGGGACCCCAACCGTCTGGGTGGGGTGATCTCCTCCATGGCCGCCGGCAGCGGATGGGTGCCCCACATGAAGGTGGCCAGCCTGCAGAACCGTTGGGATACGGTGGTGGGGCCGGGCATAGCAGCCCATTCACGGGTGGTGTCCTACAGGGATGGTGTCCTGATAGTCCAGGCGCAGACCACGGTCTGGGCCACCCAGCTGACCTACCTTGTTCCCCAGCTCCAGGAGGCCATTGCCAAGCGCCTGCAGATGCCGGTGACCGAGGTCAAGGTGACCGGTCCCCATAATTACTCCTTCAGACGAGGCCGTTTCGATCCCCCCGGACGGGGTGTGCGCGACACCTATGGATGATCTCCATGGTGGATCCGAATCAGGCAAGCTGCGTCCTGCGCTTTCTGAGAGCCTAAAGTCCCATAACGCTGGTAATCTATAGGACAGACGGTCAAACGCTTCCAAGGCCCCTTTATGGACGATTTGGAACGTAATGACCATGGCAAAGTCCTTCGTGCGGCCGTGTGCGAATCCGATTATCGGGGTGGTGCGAAGGTGCAGAAAGGAATACCGTGGCAGATCTCAATACTGATCCGTCTGAAGATTCACCTGAACGGGAGGAGGGGCTGGAGTCCCAGGAGCGGCTGGACGATGCCCAGCTGGATGATTCCCTGTCCCCCGAGCACTATGACGCCAGTGATCTGAAGGTCTTGGAGGGGCTGGAGGCCGTGCGCATCCGTCCCGGCATGTACATCGGTTCCACAGGTCCGCGCGGCCTGCACCATCTGGTCTACGAGATCGTTGACAACTCGGTTGATGAAGCCCTGGCCGGGTATGCGGACCATATTGAAGTGACCATCCTGCCCGACAATGGCATCCGTGTGGATGACAACGGCCGCGGCATCCCTGTGGATGACGTTCCCGGTGAGGGCAAGAGCGGCGTCGAGGTGGTCATGACCAAGCTCCACGCGGGCGGCAAGTTCGGTGGCGGTGGGTATGCGGTCTCCGGTGGTCTGCACGGCGTGGGCATCTCCGTGGTCAACGCCCTCTCCACCCGCATCGACGTACAGGTGCGCCGCCAGGGGTATCACTGGCACCAGAGCTTCCGCGACCAGACCCCCACCGCCCCCCTTTCCAAGGACGAGGCCATGGGGCCGGACGAGCATACCGGCACCTCGGTCACCTTCTGGGCCGATCCGGAGATCTTCGAGACCACCGAGTACGACTTTGAGACTTTGCGCAGTCGTTTCCAGCAGATGGCCTTCCTCAACAAGGGCCTGCGCATCACCCTGACCGACCTGCGCCCCAACGAGGGAGCCGGCGACGAGGTGGCGGGCGAGGACGATGCCACTGCTGAGAAGGGTCAGACCGTCAGCTACCAGTACGCCAACGGCATCAAGGATTACGTCGACTACCTGGTCAAGGTCCGCAAGGCCACCCCGGTGGAGGAGGACGTGATCGACTTCGAGGCCGAGGACCTGAACCTGGGTATTTCGGCCGAGATCGCCATGCAGTGGACCACCTCCTACTCCGAGTCGGTCCACACCTTCGCCAACACGATCTCGACCACCGAGGGCGGCACCCACGAGGAGGGCTTCCGTGCGGCCCTGACCACCATGGTCAACCGGTATGCCCGCGAGAAGAACATCCTCAAGGAGAAGGACGACAACCTCTCCGGTGATGATGTACGCGAGGGCCTGACGGCCGTCATCTCGGTCAAGCTGACCAACCCCCAGTTCGAGGGCCAGACCAAGACCAAGCTGGGCAACTCGGAGGCCAAGACCTTCGTGCAGCGGGTCATGACCGAGCGTCTGACCGACTGGTTCGACGCCCATCCCTCCGAGGCCAGGAACATCATCCAGAAGGCCATCGAGGCCTCGCATGCCCGCATCGCCGCCAAGAAGGCCCGTGAGAACACCCGGCGCAAGTCCATCTTCGAGACGGCCGGCATGCCCGACAAGCTCAAGGACTGCCAGTCCAGCAACCCCGAGGAGTGCGAGCTCTTCATCGTGGAGGGCGATTCCGCAGGTGGTTCGGCCATCCAGGGGCGTAATCCCATGACCCAGGCCATCCTCCCCCTGAGGGGAAAGATCCTCAACACGGAACGGGCCAGCCTGGACCGCATGATGAAGTCCGATACGATCGAATCCCTGATCACGGCCGTCGGCGGCGGTTACGGCGAGGACTTCGACATCAACAAGGTGCGCTACCACAAGGTCATCATCATGGCCGACGCCGATGTTGACGGCGCCCACATCGCCACCCTGAACCTGACCCTCTTCTTCCGCTACATGCGGCCCATGATCGAGGCCGGCTACGTCTACGTGGCCATGCCCCCGCTCTACAGGCTCAAGTGGACCAAGGGCCCCCACAGCTTCGTGTACACGGATGCCGAGCGCGACAGGGTCCTGGCCGAGGGCAAGGCCTCCGGCCGTCAGCTGCCCAAGGGCGAAGGCATCCAGCGGTACAAGGGTCTGGGTGAGATGAGCTACCAGGAACTCTGGGAGACCACCATGGACCCGGAACACCGCATCCTCAAGAAGATCCACATCGAGGACGCCGAGCAGGCCGATGAGACCTTCACCATGCTCATGGGCGACGAGGTCGAACCCCGCCGTCTCTTCATCCAGCGCAACGCCCATGACGCACGGTTCATCGACGCCTGAGCAGGATGCCTCCTCTGTTCACCATTTGAGTTAAGGATCGATTTTGGCAGACGATAAGAACAACGACAATACCGCGGACCAGGATGGCATCAACCTGCCCGATGGGTCGCGTGAGCCGCTCAGCCCCCAGGAGATGGACAACACCGATTACGGTCTCCTCCAGGGTGAGCGGATCCAGCCCATTGACCTCCAGCAGGAGATGAGGGAGTCCTACCTCTCCTACGCCCTCTCCGTGATTGTGGAGCGCGCGCTCCCTGACGTCCGTGATGGCATGAAGCCCGTCCACAGGAGGGTCATCTACGCCATGTACGACGGCGGCTACCGGCCCGACAGGGGGTACAACAAGTGCTCCCGCGTCGTGGGTGACGTGATGGGCAAGTACCACCCCCACGGTGATGCGGCCATCTACGACACGATTGTGCGTCTGGCCCAGTCCTGGTCCATGCGTTACCCCCTGATCGATGGGCAGGGCAACTTCGGCTCCCCCGGTGACGACCCCGCAGCCGCCATGAGGTACACCGAGTGCCGTATGGCCCCCCTGGCCATGGAGATGGTCCGCGACATCGACAAGGACACCGTCGATTTCATCCCCAATTATGACGGGAAGACCCAGGAACCCACTGTCCTGCCCTCCCGCTTCCCCAACCTCCTGGTCAACGGTTCGGCCGGCATCGCAGTGGGTATGGCCACCAACATTCCACCGCACAACCTGCGCGAGGTGGCCCAGGGTGTCCACTGGGCCCTGAACCACCCCGACGCCTCGAAGGAGGAGCTCCTCAACGCTCTGATCGGCATCATCAAGGGGCCCGACTTCCCCACCGGTGCCACCATCCTGGGGCACAGGGGCATCGAGCAGGCCTACCGGACGGGTCGTGGCCTGATCACCATGCGGGCCGTGGTCAACACCGAGGAGATCAAGGGCCGCATGTGCCTGGTGGTCACCGAGCTCCCCTACCAGGTCAACCCCGACCGGCTGGCATCCTCCATCCGTGAGGCCGTGCGCGATGGCAAGATCCAGGGCATCGCCGACATGCGTGATGAGACCTCCGGCCGTACCGGCCAGCGTCTGGTCCTGGTCCTCAAGCGGGATGCCGTGCCCAAGGTGGTTCTGAACAACCTCTACAAGCACACCCAGCTTCAGCAGACCTTCGGTGCCAATATGCTGGCCCTGGTCGATGGGGTTCCGCGCACCCTGAGCCTGGATGCCTTCATCCGGCATTGGGTGGCCCACCAGCTGGATGTGGTGGAACGTCGTACCCGCTACCTCAAGCGCGAGGCCGAGGAACGCGACCACATCCTCCAGGGGTATCTGAAGGCCCTGGATATGATAGACGAGGTCATCGCCCTGATTCGTTCCTCCAAGGATGTCGAAACGGCCCGGACCGGGTTGATGGACCTCCTGGATGTGGACGAGGTCCAGGCCGATGCCATCCTGGCCATGCAGCTGCGCCGTCTGGCTGCCCTGGAACGCCAGAAGATCCTGGACGAGCATGAGGAACTCATGCGCAGAATCAAGGATTACAACGACATTCTGGCCCATCCGGACCGTCAGCGTTCCATCGTGGGCGACGAGCTGGACGAGATCGTCGACAAGTACGGCGATGAGCGCCGCACCCGGATCGTCCCCTATTCGGGCGAGATGAACGTCGAGGATCTGATCGCCGACGAGAACGTCGTGGTTACGGTCACCCACTCCGGTTTCGTCAAGCGGACCAAGGCCGACGAGTACCGGGCACAGCACCGCGGCGGCAAGGGTATCCGCGGTACCAAGCTGCGCGAGGATGACGTGGTGGACCACTTCTTCCTGACCAGCACCCACAGCTGGCTTCTCTTCTTCACCAACATGGGCAGGGTCTACCGGATCAAGGCCTATGAGCTCCCGGAGGGGTCCCGCGATTCCAAGGGCCAGCATGTGGCCAACCTTCTTCAGCTGAGACCGGGTGAGAAGATCGAACAGGTCCTCTCCCTGCATGGGTATGATGATGCCGAATACCTGGTCCTGGCAACCCGGACAGGCAAGGTCAAAAAGACCCATCTGGCCGAGTACGACTCTCCCCGTCAGGGTGGCCTGATCGCCGTCCGTCTGATGGAACTCGGGACGACCGGGGGCGACGGGGAAGACCAGGACGGTGTGCTGACCGATGAACTGGTTGGTGCCGCACTCTGCAATGCGAAGGATGACATCATCCTGGTCTCCCGCAAGGGCATGAGCGTCAAGTTCCCCGCCGATGACGAGACCCTGCGCCCCATGGGCAGGCAGACCACCGGCGTCCAGGGGATGAAGTTCCGCGAAGGCGACGAGCTGCTCAGCATGGACGTGGTCACCGAGGAATCCGACGAGGATCTTCTGGTGGTCACCGACGAGGGCTTCGCCAAGCGCACGGCCCTGAGCGAGTACCGCCTACAGGGACGCAACGGATACGGGGTCAAGGCCATCGCCATGGTCGAGGGTCGCGGATCCCTGGTGGGTGCCCTGGTGGTGGATGAGGATGACCAGATCATGGCCATCATGAAGTCCGGCAAGGTCATCCGCTCCGATGTCTCCGAGGTCAAGCGGACGGGGCGCAACACCCAGGGGGTCACCCTGGCCAAGCCCGACAAGGGTGATGAGATTCTCTCCATTGCCCGGAACGCCGAAAAGGACCAGGACGATCAGGATGGTGCCGACGCCTCCACCGAGCAGGGTGATGATGTGGCCTCGGCCGCTCCCCTGGCCGCCCATGACCAGCCCATCGCCACCACCGGCACCGGTGAATCCACCCTTGCCGACGGTGGATCCGAGGATGGCGGGCAGTGACCGTCGACTGTGATGGGCGGTGAGGAGCCGCCCATCCGGTTGTATGGTCCGTCTACAAAGGTTGGTAGTCTCAGTACAGATATCCAGGTCCCGGCTGGTGGGCCCGCAACAATCAAGGAGTGCCGATGAGCCAGAACGATGAGAAGAAGGCCAGGGCTGAACTGTCTCGGGCGAGTGGGGCCCAGCCCGACAAGTCAGCTGCCAATCCCAGGGTGAGTGGCAGTACGGAAGCGACCTCCAACATGGCCAAGGAGTCTGCTCAACCGGCTTCTGTGCGTCCTGTCCGTACCGCAGTTTCGGATTCCGCGGCGGCTCCGGCCCGTCCTGCGGCTCCGGCGACACCCTCCAGGCCCCAGGTTCCCAGGGCCCGGCGCATGCAGCTCTCCCTGACCCGTTTGGAGCCCTGGTCGGTGGCCAAGGTCACCTTCCTCCTGGCCATAGCCGGGGGCATCATCCAGGTGGTGGCGGCAACCCTGCTCTGGTTACTCCTGAACGCCATCGGACTCTTCGACAACCTGACCCAGGTCATATCGAAAACCGGTCTGGATGCCGGCGGATTCGACCTCGGCCAGGTGTTGAGCCTGAGTACGGTTCTCAGTTCGGTCACCATCTTCTCCATCTTCGAGATCGTCCTGGTCGTGGTCCTGGTTACGATCTTCGCCTTCCTCTACAACATGGTCTCTTCCCTGGTGGGGGGTATTCATGTGACGCTGGGCGACGACTGACATATCGTCCTGCTCTGCCGACCGCCGTCGGTGTCTCATTCCCGCGAATGAACCCGCCGATGGCGGTCTTGCCATAAGCTGGGGGATGTGCTTTCTACATATTTGGGTTACTTCAGCGGGTCCTTCGGTATATCCCTGGTCTTCTGGCCTTTTACATCCCTCCTGCTGACACTGCCGATTCTTGCCCTGATCTACAACCGGTATCATCGTCTCCAGCTGGTTTCGGCACTGTCGGCCTACCTGGTCATCCTCTACCTCCTGGCCCTGGTCTTCTTCACACTCTGGCCGATGCCCGATGACCGTGCGGCCTTCTGCGCCACCCACCACCTGAGTCCTCAGCTCGACCCTCTGCGGTTCCTGGCCGATCTGAGCACCGGTGGGCGCACAGCCCTCTTCCAGATACTGCTGAACGTGGTCTTCTTCCTCCCTTTGGGTTTCATCATGGGCAGGGTCTGCAGGTGGAAGCTGCGCGTGGCCCTTCCCGTCGGATTCCTGGTCTCCCTCTTCATCGAAACGGCCCAGGGCACCGGTGCCTTCGGCCTGGTGGGGTGCGCCTACCGTCTCTTTGATGTGGATGACCTGATATGGAACACCTCCGGTGCCTTGATCGGTTACCTGGTGGCCCTGGTGGTCAACCGTCTCCTGCCCGCCAAACGGACCGAGGCGGCGGAACTGGTCACCAGGCCAGGCTTCCTGCACCGCTGCGTGGCCCTTGCCGTGGATCTGGTGCTCTGTTACATCATCTCCATGTCCCTGGGGCTGGGGCTGACCTATGTCGTGCACCGTCTGGCCACCTACCATCTGGACGGGAGCTACCGACTGGGTCCCCTGGCAGTGGACCCGGGTCACCTGAACACCATGGTGATCATCCTGGATCTGATGCTGCTGCTGGTCTTCGAGCTGGTGATTCCCGTGTTCAGGAGGGGCAGGACCCTGGGGGCCACCTTTACCCATATGACCGTGGAGACCAAGGTCCGCAATGGGTGGTCGCGGCTGGTCTTCTATGTGCTGCGCACCCTGGTCATCCTGGCCGTATTCGGTCCCTGGACCGGGACCATGCGTCAATACACCCTCCTGCTGGCACTGATCCTGGTCATCTTCTACCTCATCAAGCGGCAGATGCCCTACGATTTGCTGCCGGGCGAGGACTGGCCACATGAGTCGACCCAAACCGTGAGCCGAACGGTGGAGTAGGTTCCGCACAAGGGGGCGGCGCCGTCGGAGAGGCAGGTTTCTGAATGGCCGGATTCACCGGGCGGAGGGTAATGACCGATTGGGTGCATACGGTCGCAAGATCATATGGCCCCTGGGGAACCGTGCAGGCATCAGGGCCGTCCGGATTGCCCGGATCGTTGCGGATGCCTCCGAATCCGGACCTCGGAAATCAGGATGGCTGCGAAGATGACGGCAAAGCCGACCAGGTGGCTGCCCGTCAGCTCCTCGTGCATGACCAGGACAGACACCAGCATGCCGAAGAGGCTCTCCGAACACAGGATGAGCGACCCCTGTGCCGCCGGTACCTGTGAGAAGGCGATGTTCTGGAAGTTCTGGGCGATGAGCGTGGAGGCCAGGGTCAGGTAGACCATGGACCAGAGGGTCTTGGGAGGGAAGTTCGCAGGCCCCGGCAGGGGGTCGAATATGAATGCACATCCCAGGAAGAGGATGGCCGCGATGAAGAGCTCCAGATAGGTCAGTATGGGGGCGTCGAACTCCTTGGTCAGGAAGCCGGTCACAACCAGGTTGACTCCGTAAAGGAGCGCACCACCCAAGGTAAGCAGGTCACCGGTGCTCAGTGAAACCCCCATTCCGCCCGCTTCCCCATGGACCGGCAGCGATATCAGGGCCACACCGACGATGCAGACGGCGGCGGCGATGAAACTGCGCAGGGCCGGCTTCCGCCTGGTCATGATCCAGACCAGGAAGGGCACGAAAACACAGTAGGTGGCGGTCAGGAAGGAGTTGCGTCCGGGGGCGATCATGGTCAGCCCCATCATCTGCAGACTGAAGGCCGCCCAATAGGTCACGCCCAGAATCGACCCGGGAACCAGCATGTTCACCAGGTTGACCCGTCGAAGACGGGGCAGGAGGAAGGGCGTCATGACGACCAGGGCACACAGGAGCCTGATCCCCATCAGCCAGCGCAGGGAAAGGGTCTCCAGAACCACCTTCTCGAAGGTATACCCAGCCCCCCAGGCGGCCGCTGCGAAGAGCAGCATGATCCGGGCCAGCCAGGTCGACGGTTTCCAGGAGGAGGATTCAACGGTTTGCACACATAAATTCTAATATGTCCCTCCCCTCACCGCC
Source organism: uncultured Bifidobacterium sp. (assembly GCF_945269915.1). Taxonomy (GTDB): domain Bacteria; phylum Actinomycetota; class Actinomycetes; order Actinomycetales; family Bifidobacteriaceae; genus Bombiscardovia; species Bombiscardovia indica. Next base: position 37,850 of record NZ_CALYOY010000021.1, read on the forward strand.
CCGGGAGCGAGTGCCTCCCGCGATGTCGACGATCAAAGCCGCCGGCCTTGTGCACAAGACCCGAACCCATGTCCCGCAAGGCCTGGATGTGGGATAATACAAGGGAATGGAATTCTGGCGTATTCAGTACCGGGAGCAGTCGAACATTCGGGAATGAGGATGGCTCATGGAGACGATTCGAATCGCTGTAGTGGACGACGATTCAATCAGCTGCCAGCGCATGGTGGATTACCTCCAGAGATATGAGCAGGAGAAGAAGGAGCGATTCACTGTCTCCGTCTTTGAGAAGGGCAAGGAATTCGCCGACAACTACTCCCCCATCTACGACATCATCCTGCTGGACATACAGATGAAGCCCATGGACGGGGTCGAAGTCGCCCGTTGCGTGCGCGCGCGGGACGATTCGGTCGTCATAGTGTTCATCACCTCGGCACCGCAGTACGCCATCAACGGGTATGAGGTGGGTGCACTTTCCTACCTGCTCAAGCCGCTCCCCTGGTTCGCCTTCTCGCAGGAACTCGAACGATCGATAGCCCAGGTGCGGGGCAGGGTGGAACGGTCCATCCTGGTCAATGAGGGGACGAAAGCGAGACGCGTACCCCTCAACGACATTGTGTTCGTGGAGTCGGTCAGGCACAGCAGCGTCATGCACACCCTCTCGGACAGGTTGACCGTCACGGCCACCCTGAAGGGCCTCGAGGCACAGCTGGCCGACCATGATTTCTTCCGGTCCAACTCCTGCTACCTGGTCAACCTGGCCCATGTGGTGGGTATGGAATCCCAGGATTGCATCATGTCGACCGGGGAACGGCTCCGGGTCAGCAGGCCGCGGAAGAAGGCCTTCATGACGGCCCTTACCGACTACGTGGGTGGCAGGCCATGACGACCCATATCCTCAACGCACTGCCCGATATCCCCCGGCTCTACACGGCCATCAGCGAGTGGCTGGGCTGTCTGGTCTACCTGATGGCCACCAACCGACGGGTGCCCGTTCGGCGCACCGTGCTCATCCTGGTCATCGGGCTGGGGGTCCTAATCGGGGTCCAGTACTGGGCCGGGTCCCTCCGCATCACTTTCTGGGTCTTCAGCATGTGCCTGGCCGTGGCCTGCATGTATGCCATCATCATG
>NZ_CALYOY010000022.1 GCF_945269915.1 uncultured Bifidobacterium sp.
GATGATCCGTCAAATCGGAAGGGCAAACTTTGGCAACAAACCAGTTTGACCCTCCAATATGTGATTTATGATACAAATCGTAAAGCGCAATTGACGGGAATCCTGATTAGGAAGTGCTGATCAGGATTCTTTGTTCCGCTTTCTCAAAGTGGACTCATTGCATCAGCGACGATGACCGTCGTGACGTGAAAGGAATGGAAACGTGAAAAACCGCTCCAGAGTTATATTGACTTCGATTTTAGCCGCTTCTTTGACCCTGGTTGGAGCCTGCGGCAGCGGTGGTAGCAAGAAGGCAGATTCCGATCAGCATCTGACGATTTCCTGGTGGGGGAACCAGGAGCGCAATGAGCGAACCAAGAAGATTAACGACTTGTTCATAAAGCAGAACAAGGGTGTCAAGATTGATGGACAATTCGCAGAATTTGCGGACTATTACCAGAAACTGTCAGTGGGTGCGGCAGGTAAGACGATGCCGGATGTCATGCAAATCGAGCTCGCGCATTTTCAACAGTTCAAGGATAATGGTCTTTTGCTGGACATGGGCAAATATGTCAAGGATAAGACCATTGACGTGTCCCATGTTGACAAGAAAGTGGTTGATCAGGGCAAAATAGATGGCACTCAGTACGCCTTGACGGCGGCCATCAACGCTCCCGCTCTCGTATACAACAAGACGCTGACCGACAGTTTGGGGATCACTGTCCCCAATAACATGACTATCGAGCAGTTCGAGGACATCAGTCGGCAAATTCACCAGAAGTCTGGGTACAAGACCAACTTCCGTTATTACGAAACCAGCGACGAGTTGGCTTATATGCTCCGCGCCAAGGGGAAGGTGCTCTTCCAGAAGGACAAGCTCGGGGTCAATTCGGCCACTGAGTTGGAGCCTTACTTCAAGGTCTATGAGGATGGGATTAAGGAGGGCTGGCAGTTGGATCCTAAGGTCTTCACTGAACTGAAAGCCATGTCGGTGGAGCAGGATCCGTTGGTTTATGGTACCGACCCCTCCAGAATGTCATGGTGCACCTTCAGATGGTCATCACAGTTCGTGGCCTACCAACCAGTGGCGCCGAATGGGGCCAAGCTGGCCATGGCTTCCTGGCCGTCCGATAACGTGGCCAAGTCCAACTATCTTAAGCCAAGTATGCTGTGGGTCATCTCGAAGAACTCAAAGAACCCCGACCTGGCGGCCAGATGGATCAATTTCTATACTAATAATGTAGATGCTAACAAGATTCAGCTGACTGATCGTGGTTTGCCGATCAGTGACAAGGTCTTGGATGCCATCAAGCCCGATTTGACTCAGCCCGATAAAGACTCCATCGATTTTGTCCAGAAGGTGGTCGCTCCCAAGTCCACCACCATCAACCCACCCGCCCCAAGCGGAGTCACGGAGGTGGACAGCAAGATACTGCCCGCCATCGAAGAGAATCTCTGCTATGGCAAGATTACCGCCAAGGAGGCGGCAAAGCAGTTCTACGAACAGGCAAATCAAAGTCTGTCCAGTTCCCGATGAACAAGACTCGGAAAGAGTGCTGGTCATCCCGGTCGATGCTGGGATGACCGCTTATCAATATGGTAGTGAGAAAATGGAAACGACCGAGACCGAAGTTGCCACCGGATGCATGATACGGGCAGCGGATCTTCGTGTCTCTGACACCTGCTCGATCAGTGATTTCGGAGCGGATCCGCAAGCCGGTCCGGTTGTCAACACCCGGGCCGTCAATGCTGCACTGAAGCATGTTGAGCAAGTCGGGGGCGGCACGGTTACTGTGCCGGCTGGACGGTATGAGGTTTATACCGTGCAATTGCGCAGCCGGGTGAACATCTATATGTGTGAAGGAGCCGTTCTGGCCGCCGCCCGGACTGATATCCGACATGGGATCTGCGACGTCCAGGGGGAACGGTTCACCCAAGAAGGCCAGGGAGGCAACTACCTGGAACCGGAGATAAATCCCTATGTCGGCATCCAGGACCATGCACATTCCTATCTGCGGAACTGTCTGATCTGGGGGGACCGGATCCATGATGCGATGATATCGGGACCCGGACTCCTGGATGGCAGTTGGATTGACTCTGAGGGAAACCGCCATGAGGCCTTGTCGTATTCCGATCCTCGGAATCCCGATTCTCGTTTCAAACCCGGGTACCGGGAGGAATGGTTCGGAAACAAGGGGATAGCCCTTTTTCGGAGCACGCGTGTCGTTCTGTCTGGATTCAAATTCCTTGCAGGCGGCCACTTCGCCATTATCGCAACCGATACCAGCGATCTGCTCTGCGACTCCCTTCTGATTGATACCAACAGGGACGGCATTGACCTCGACTCGGTCACGGATGTGACCGTGCGTCGTTGCCAGGTCAATTCACCGCACGATGACGGTATTGTCGTCAAGGCGTCGATGGGGGCACAGCGGTTTGCTCCTACCAGCAATGTCCTGATTGAGGACTGTGAGGTCTCGGGGTATGACGTGGGATCTGTCCTGGCTGGTAGCCCCAGCGTAGACAGGGTGGCCTGTCATCCGGGAATCAACCCGATTGGAAGAGTCAAGTTGGGCACGGAGGCCACCTGCGGGTATGAAAGGGTGACCATCCGCAGGGTGAGTTTCAGGCATTGTTTCGGTCTGGCCGTAGAAGCCTGCGATGGGTCCGATGTACGTCATGTGCTCATTGAGGATATCGATATGAAGGATGTGACCTGTCCGCTCTTCATCAGGACAGGTGATCGCGCCCGCTATCCCGTGACAGGTCTGGACGGAAACGATGCGGTCGCGGTCGACGGGGATGTCCGGCTGGATCAGCCGGAGTGGGTACTGCCGAATACCAAGGGGCTTGACCTCTATCCGATTCGTCGTTTCGTGCCTTCATATAACACAAACGAGGTGAGGTTGGCCGATGGAAATCTGGTTGAACTTGTTGATGAGCAGAATCCTACCAGGGTCAATCCATCCAATTGGATGAGGGGGCCGGATGGAGCGGACCATCCCATACGGTATGACTCTGGCCAAGGTATCTACGGTCCGGATATGGGGAAGGCCCTGACCCCCGCCGACAAGGAAAGCATGGGCAACGCCGTGGGTGCCGCCCGCTGTGCTCGTGCGGTGGACGTGCGGGTGAGAGGTCTGAATGCCACCGACCTTGACCCGCGTTATCCAATCATCCTTGCAGGATGTCTGGATGGAAGACTGCAGGACATACGCCTGGAAAACATTCACCTGGAATTCAGAGGTGGGTTGAGTCTTGACGACGCTGTTGAGCAGCGTCAGATTACAACTCAGTGGTTGTGCAAGGAAGGCGATTGGCCGACGGTCAGGCAGCCGGTCCAATGGATGGCGGAACGGCACAACAGGGCTGATGAGGCCCTTCTTCCCCGTGTTCGGTGGGATCAGCAATCCGGTGGATGGTTGGACGATCCCTTCAACGTGCCGGAGGATGTAACACAGTACCCCGAGCCGGTCCAGTTCGGCATCCTCCCGGCTTCGGCTCTCTATGCCAGGCATATGGATGATTTTTATCTGTCGGGCCTTTCTGTCGACTATCAGGTGCCTGACTCACGTCCAACCATGGTTTTGGACGATGTCAGGAAAGGCCGCCTGAAGGCGGTGGATGCAGGTCGGAATGCGCGGTTGATCCGTGTTTCCGACGCATGGAAGCGACCGACCGGATTCGAGTATGTCCGGAATGAACCTTATATGGGAACCGGCGTAGAGGACCTTGTCATACCGCCGGAAATGGACGTGGAGGATGTAAATCTGGTCTCTCCTGAGCCAGGGACCCCTCCTGACGATCTCTACCCTTATCCCAACCGGGCGGATGCGGCTTCTGGGTATACCTATACAACCAGGCTAACAGGACCTTCCCGTCTGCCCTCGACGGTCCATCCCCCGTATTTCCAAGCGCAGCAAATCTACAGGATTCGTCCAGGGGAGCGGCTTGACATTACAGTTTCGGTCCGCAATCCGGGAATAGAGGCCGATCTTGAAGAGGGACTTGTCAGCGCCCGGCATTTGCCTGCAGGGGCAAGTTTTGATGGGCACATATGTACCTGGATCCCAACCGAGTCTGGTAGATGGGTTTTGGAGTTCATGTTGGATTGGTCGGGAATGAGATTTTTCCAGCAGGTCCGGGTTGAGGTCAGGAAAGGATAGGGTGATTTTCTGTGTAGCTGATGAAATATCAAAAGTCAGTTTCATGAAAAAAACAGAAAAAATGCTTTATTGTTCACAATGTGAGGTAGCATATGACTGTAGGAGCCCCCATGGTCTTCATCTCGGATTCCTATGACCGGGCTTTTCCCAGTCAGAGAAGAAAGTTCGAGGAAGAGCGAATGTCGGCATATACCGGCCAGTGGAAGATTTGCCTCCTGATGGGAATCACCGGGATGAGTCCGTTGATGGAGCTGTCCTTGATTGCATCGGATACACATAGGTTGGAGGTTTGAGTATGGCAATTCAAGCAACAGTCACACAATCCGGTGGGATGCCAAACCCTCCGCAATCGGGAGTCAAGTTCCGTTCGCACGGCAGGTTGATTCGTTTTCTGCAAAAGGAAAAGGTGGCCGGGGTGGTCTGTTCTGCCCCCTTTATCTTCGGCTTCCTGATGTTTTTGGTTGTTCCGCTTGCCCTTTCTCTGTATTACACATTCACCGACTACAACATTATCGGCGAACCCAGATTCATCGGGTTGGACAACTATATACGGATGTTTACCAAGGATCCGCTGTTCTGGCAGTCGCTCGGTGTGACCTTCTTCTTTGCACTTATATCAACTCCGCTCAGGCTCATTTTCGCACTCCTTGTAGCCTTGCTTCTTCTGAGGAATTCGAAAATCTCGGGATTCTATCGTGCGGCCTTCTACCTTCCCTCCATCCTGGGTGGATCGGTCGCTGTAGCCATTCTCTGGAAGCAGATGTTTGCTGCAGACGGAGTGGTCAATAAGGCGTTGGGTCTCTTCGGGATCCATACACAATTTGCTTGGCTGGGAAATGAGTCCTCGGCCATCTGGACCCTCATTATTCTCGCGGTTTGGCAGTTTGGTTCATCCATGTTGATCTTCCTGGCCTCTCTGAAACAGATTCCCTCGGAACTGTATGAGGCCGCGAGTGTTGATGGGGCCAACAAATGGTCGCAGTTCTGGAAGATCACTCTTCCCCTGCTGACTCCTACGATCTTCTTCAACCTGGTCATGCAGTCCATCAATGGGTTCCTGGCCTTCACCCAGTGCTATATCATCACCCAGGGCAAGCCTAGGAACACGACGCTCTTCTTCATGGTGTACATGTATGACGAATCGTTTACCCGTTATCATGCAGGGTATGGTGCCGCTCTGGCCTGGGTCATGCTACTCCTGATCGGTATTTATACAGGGGTGCTGTTCCTCACCAAACGCTTCTGGGTCTATGACGAGGAGGCCTGATTGATATGAGCATCGCAACAGTCAGCAACAATGATCCCATGATGTCCAATAGCCATTCCGACGACAAGGGTCTTTCGTCGAAGCACCACATCAGGCCGCAGCGCATCCTTTACCATGTGATCGTAATGCTCTGCGCCTTATTGATGGTATATCCGATTGTTTGGATGGTCCTCAGTTCCTTCAAGCCCACAGCCATGGTGCTGGCCACATCCGGTCAGTTGATTCCGACCCATTGGACTTTGGACAACTACTTCAATGGGTTCAAGGGGTTCGCTGGAACCTCGTTCTTCAGGTATATCGGTAATTCCCTGTTTATCTCCATTACCGCCACCATCGGTACGATAGCCTCTTCAGCCATAGTGGCGTATGCCATCAGCAGGCTCAAGTTCCCCGGCAGACGAATTCTCTTTGTCGCCATGCTTCTTTCCATGATGTTGCCGGCCCAAGTGCTGATGGTCCCTCAGTATCTCTGGTATCAGAAGTTGGGTTGGACAAACAGTTACCTGCCCTTAATCGTCCCCTACTGCTTCGCCATCCAGGGGTTCTTCATATACCTGATTATGAATTTCATCGATGGAATTCCTCGTTCTCTGGATGAGGCGGCCAAGTTGGATGGATGTTCCTATTACGGCATCTTTTTCAGGGTCATCTGCCCACTGATAACGCCGGCTGTCGTGACCGGCTGCATCTTCTCCTTCATGTGGCGCTGGGACGATTTCCTTTCGGCACTGCTCTATGTGTCGGATACGGAACGATACCCTGTCTCGCTGGCCCTGAAGCTGTTTGCCGACCCCAGCTCCAGTTCGGATTATGGTGCCATGTTCGCCATGGCTTCGGTCTCCATTCTTCCCAGTGTGCTGATATTCCTCTTCTTCCAGCGCTATCTGGTTGAAGGTGTAAGCACATCCGGGCTTAAGGGCTGAATGAAACCGGGGTGCTTCGATTGAGGATGACATTTATGATGATATGTACTCGACCATTCGTGTCATCATCGATTGGGGGCCCCGGCCTATGAATCTGTATGGTTTCTTCTATGGCAGAAGCAAAGGCCCTGAAAAAGCAGGCAAGAACGATCCGAAGGGTCCTCTGCTCTTCTTGTCGATGTTCAAATGGCACTTCGGCAGATTGGTTGGTCTGAATCTTCTCTTTGTGGTCACCTGTCTGCCTGTGGTAACCATACCCTGTGCCATGACGGCCATGAGCAAGGTGCTTGGCCTGATGCTGAACCGTCGGATTTGCTATCCTGTGTACCACTACCGTCATGCATTCACTGATGAATGGAAACGATCGAGTCTGGTGGGTTGGCTTTTTCTGCTGGCGGTTGTCGCTTCTTTACTCGGGGTCTGGTTCTATCCCCGTTCCGGTCTGTCCTTCGGGAGTATTCTTGGTGGGCTCTGCCTCTTTCTGGCAGCAGTACTGCTGCTAGGAACGGTCTATCTTTTCCCGATGATCGCTTTCACGGATCTTGGGGTGCGTCAACTTATCAACAATTCGTTGTTGCTGGTCTTTTTGTGCCTGCCCTACTCAGTTCTTGTGCTTCTCCTGGATGCCGCCTTTCTGATTTTGCTCTATGTGGGACTGCCATATACGTCGCCGATAATCCCGATTCTGGGTTTCTCTTTTCTCGGTTTGATAGGGAATCAGGCAGCCTGGCAGGCACTTCATCGATATGTTTTCAAGGATGATGCGGCAAAGACCGCTGAAGGCGAAAACAAGGCATAGGAACAGGTTTCTGCAGACTCAAAGCGAGTGGTCGGCAAGACCTGGTGTACGATTCCCCGTCGTTCATGCTCCTGAACCCATACCCACTCAGAATCGTAGGTGTTCGAATGTGTCATGGCGGGGGCTGGAAGCATGGATCACCATGCCGTTTGTTTTATGATTGCTGCTAAGCTGTTCATGGAAATGAGGGAAAGCAAGGATAAACCATGAGTGAACCGACAATTCACGATGTTGCCCGGCAGGCCGGTGTATCTGCCGCGACCGTTTCCCGCGCCCTCAATGGTGGATTGGTCAAAACCCAGACAAGAGACAGAATCAAGGCCGTAGCTAAGAGTATGGGCTACAAATCTGGCGCATCTTCCCGTAAGACCACACTCTCACGTTCCGGAAGCGTAGGAATCCTTGTGACCGATGTAGGGAATTTCTACTTTGCCGACCTTCTTAAGGGACTCTTCTCAGTTGCTCAAGGGGCCGGATGCCGGATGGTCATCGATGACCTGGATGGTGGGGACCCGGATACTGTCATCAAGAGGATGATCGCAGGGACTGCAGGACAGGTAGTCATTGCACCGCGTTTGGACGACGATTTTCTGCGTCGGCGGTTTTCACCTGATAATACGGTTTTCGTCTCCAAGCAACTTGACGGGTACATGTCGGCCTGTGCCGATGACAGATCCGGCATGACTCAGGCAGTTCGGCACCTGGCCTCCTTGGGGCACAGGCGAGTGGCCTATGTTGGCGGATCTGATCGTTCCTGGACGAATACGCAACGAATCAACGCTTTTACCGATAGCGTTGAAGAATACGGTCTGGAAAGCATGGTCCTTGGTCCTTTCGAGCCATCATACGGGGGCGGGGTCAATGCCTGTGACGCCGTCATGCTGGAGCAGGATTTGACGGGGATCGTGATTTTCAACGATCTGATGGCTGCCGGTCTGTTAAGCAGTCTTAAAGAGCGCGGACGCAAGGTACCGGAGGACTGTAGCCTGATCGGCATCGACAACAGTGTGCTTTCGAGAGCAGTAAGACCCAGTCTGACCACTGTTGACGTAAGGCAGGAACGACTTGGGGCGGCAGCGATGCGGATACTCATCGACATGCTCCGTGAGTTTCCCGCATCAGCCGATCCGGGTGCGGGAAAGGAATCAGACCGGATTCCCGAGAGGCTGGTGATCCCCGAGATTCTGCTGACTCGGGGATCAACGGCGCCCCCGTCCAGGAATCTGGACCAAGGGACCATATAAATGCTACTTCCTCCTGGGATCTGCTCATGGCGCCTTAGTATGGAACAATGCTATTGCATTTTCTGAAATAGTTGGCAACTCAAGATGTAATTTTCTACTTCTTTGCTAAGCTGATGCTAAATGGTGGTAGCTGTGCATTAGCCCCATTGAGTAGAAAGGTAGTTCGATGAAGAACACAAGAAAGTTACTTGCCATCGCCACAATCGGTGCCACCTTGATATCGATGGCCGCTTGTGGAGGCGGTTCGAAAGGCGGCGATAGCAGTGCCGATTCAGGTGAGCTGTCTGTGGCCTGGTGGGGGAATCAGGATCGTAACGCCCGTCAGGCCAAGGTCAACAAGGCTTTTGAAGAGGCCAACAAGGGCGTGAAAGTCAAGGGATCCTTCTTCGAGTGGAACGATTACTGGAAGAAACTGTCCACTCAGGTTGCCGGGAAACAAATGCCTGACGTGGTAGCCATGGACTACTCCTATCTACAGCAGTATGTCGAGAATGGACAACTTCAGGCTTTGGACGATTATATTTCGGATGGGACCATAAAAACCAAGGGGATTGACAAGAACGTCCTGAATTCAGGAAAGATGAATGGCAAGACCTATGCCCTCTCCCTTGGATCTTCGTCACCGGCCCTGATTTACAACAAGAAGGTTCTGGATCAGGCCGGACTGACCATGCCCAAGTCCATGACCCTTGACGAATTCGAAAAGATGTCGAAGACCATCTACGAGAAAACCGGATATAAAACCAATTTCCGGTATTATGAAGCTTCCGAACTGTTGGAGTACGTCCTGAGAGGCGAGGGTAAGACACTCTTCAAGTCGAAGAAGCTCGGTGTCGATGCTGCAGATCTGAAACCCTACTTCAAAGTGTATCAAGATGGAATCGACCAGGGCTGGCACCTGGGCCCCGATGTCTTTACGGAAATCCAGACTGGGTCTGTTGAACAGGATCCACTGGTGTATGGAAATGATCCGGGTCGTCGGTCCTGGGTCTCGATGAAGTTCACCTCCCAGCTCACGGCCCTTCAGAAAGTCAATAAGGATGCTGATCTGGAACTGGCACCTTGGCCGTCAAGCAATCTGAAGAAGGCCAATTATGTTAAGCCCGGCATGTTCTTCTCCATTTCCAAGAGCTGTAAGAACCCCAAGCTTGCTGCCAAGTACATCGATTTCTACACCAACAATGAGAAAGCCGTCAAGGCCATGCTGACCGATCGGGGCCTCCCGATTGCATCGGAGTCCTTGAAGGCCATTACCCCTATGCTGAGCCCTGAGGAGAAGAAGGTCATCACATTCATGAATGATGTGGTGATTCCTCAATCTTCGGCCATCAACCCTCCATCTCCTGCTTCTGCAGCAACCGTCAATACCCAGACTTTGCCGCAGATCGAGGAGGCGCTCCTGTACAGGAAGATCAATGCTGAAGGGGCGGCGAAGCAGTTTGAGGATGAGGCCAATTCCTCGCTTTCTCGATAAGGAGGTGTCGTGTCTGTCAGTGGATGGATAGGCACACGCTTCACATTGACCCGGCGTCGTTCTTGACGATGCCGGGTCGTTCTTTTCCCGGCTTGCTGCTTCATCGATACCGGTGTTGTCTATTGGATCCGCAGGGTGTCCACCTGTAGTAGGGGTTTGTATGATGTGCAGAGACCACACGTCGCAGGATGCTGTGAATAAGGGATGGTCGGCTTGGGATTTGCGCACAGTCGGCCTGACCAATGCGATGCCGCAGCTGTCCGTGTTGTCGCCCATACGGATAGTCATGGCTCTGGAAGCCCGGGAACGTGAGCTATGGCATGGCGTACCCCACGTAGGAATTCTGAATGACTGTACAGACGCGCCGGTACAGGTTCATACGGTGGGTCTAAGTGATGTCGATCAGCCTTCCCAGACCCGCTTCATGGCTTGGTATATCTGTTCGTCTGTCTCGTGGTTTTCCATGTTGGTCAGAACGAACACCTTTTGCTCGTCGCGTGGGTAGGTGAAATCCCGTTTCCAGGAGTTGAAATACGGACCATCACCCAGGCAGCGCAGATACCCCATAAGGCTGGAACATACCCATGCAGACTGCTTGACATCCGTCAGACAGTCATTGGACCAGAACCCCTGCCATTTTCCGTGCTCGCGTGAGCGCATGGCCTGGTCGGCCTTGAGATACCCCTCCTTGGCGGCTCCTGCCAGATAGAAGGCGCTGCGATAATTTCCCCTACTGGCGGCGGTCAACGCCTTGCATATGAGTAATGAGGCTCGAGAACAATGCCGGTAGATTCCTGCAGCAACCCCGAGATTGTCCCTGAGAAGAGTGGCGCCATCCACATTACCGGCCAACTCCATCGTCAGAGCTTCCCGCCTTACCTCAGTATCCAGATGTCGATATGGTTCCACCGAGGGTTCTATTCGCGTTTGGAAATCATGAATCTGGCCGGCAAGGCATGACCCTGAACTCATCCACTGCAATTCCGGACTTGGGGATTCCTGATCCTTGAGGAATTGGGTGATCAGCACGCGGGGTACGTAATTGAAATACTGCTCGCCTGCATGCTGATCCCAATGCGGTCCATACTGCACAGCTGCCTGATAGTACAAATCAAGGAGCTTCGACAGGGGTCGGCTGTTGGAACAGCGATAATACCGGCGAAGATACTGGTCGGTTTCCGATCTGACGTCGATGCCTCCTGCTTTCCACATCGAAGCAATCAGGTTGAGCATGTAGACGTGGGGCTTGATGTTGGATGCGTTGATAATCCATACCTGATCTCCGCCGTGGTCCAGCACCTCGGTCAGCTCCCTGCTTATCGTGCGAGGGTCGTTGGTCAGGGGGGTGATGTGGTTGGCCGCCTGGAGGTCATAAAAACTGACATGGAAGTATATTCCATTGTTGCCGTGTCCGTCCGGCATGGAGGGAACACGGGGATCATCATTCTCCTGACGGCGTGAGACCATTCGACCGTAACCGTTGTCCGACCAGATCTTGGTGATTCCCGCGGGCAGGCTGAGCAGGTGCTTGCGATAGAGGTCCATGACCTCTCCGTACAGGTACACGACGCAGGGTGCTCCCGGTTCTGCTTCCTGGACGAGTTGGTACTGGCGCCTGATGATTTCCGTCAGGATGTTTCCCCTGTCCCTATCATCGGTGTAGCGGGGATCAGAGGCCCAGAAGGGTCTGTCTCCCTGCCCTCTGAAGCCTAGGGTCCACAGCGTCTTTTGCCCCTTCTGAGCATTGATCGCCTCTCGCCATAGCGACTCGAATCGGTCACGTTCCTCAGGCCATCTGGGCTCCAGGTTGGGGAATGCTGAAGCGAACATACGTGCACCCAGCGGGCATGCATGATGCTGGTTGATGTAGAGTCCCATTTGTCGGGCCAGGGCCAGATGCGGTTCCCCGCGCTGTCCGGAACCGGGGATGACCAGATTGCCACCCAGACGATAAATGGTTTCGAAGGCCAAACGCCAGGGAAGGTCCGGGTCGTTTTCCACCTGCCAATGCTCGAGCAGCACCTCGTCATTGATGAAGACGCCGCGGTATCGGACGGCGCTTTTCGTGCTTTCCAATTGGAATGAGTCCGGCAAAGGTATCGAGTCGACCTGGGTGAAATGCTGGTCGTTCCAGAACCAGAGGTCCTTGACCCCCAGGACAGTCCTGCTGAAAGCATACAGACCATAGATGAAACCGAAGTCATCGCCTGCTTCGATGCATAGCGAACCATCTGCGACACTGATCCTGTAGGCCTCGGTCTCAAGATTGGTCTGCACGAGGCATACGGGTGAACCTTCCTCGGTGCCTGGCTTCAGTACCGAGGCCAGATCCCGCCTGATGTCGTCGATGGCGTACTCTACGGATGTGCCGGGTCTGTCACAAAGTATCTTGGTGGTTGACCGTATTGTGATGGACATAGTTCCTCCAGAACCAGGCGGTCATTGTTGACCGCTAATACCCTATGCAATACAGGGTATCCATGATTTCTGAAAAAACCATTATTGTTGCCGTAAATTGTTGTTTTCCTGATGCCGTTTACGGCCATTGTCAGGATACGGTTAGGCATAACCGATGGATGCAGTTGTGCCTTAGCCGTATGACCGACATGATATCTTCAGACATTGCCGGGGGCTTCGCCTATCGACTCGCCCTGCCTGGATGGTCGGTTGAGACATCACCCTTTCTGTCTGCCATAACCGGAGGTCTCTGGTCGTCTATGTTTCGAGGTTGCGAAGACCGGGAGCAGAAGGCCGATCGAGGAACCCGGACCCGCCATTCCGATTATGGGGGAGGGGGTCTTGATGCCGGTTGCTGTCAGTGCTGATGGACTGATCTTCTTGCTGTTTTGAATGACAGGAGGCTTTGTCGGGTGACGGTCCATGTAGTGATTTTGTCGATCGAGTCAGATGTTCCCATGACGGTCCCGATGTCGCCGGAACCCGTATTCGTATGATCTTTACTGCGGGTTACCTCGATTACATACTTTCCTGTTTCACCTGTAAAAGAATCGGTGACGACTGTAATCGTGGTAAGACCGGAAAGGAGGGGTACCGTAATTGTGTTACCGGCTACAGGGATGCCGTTGACCGTTATCGACTGCCCGTTCCATCCCCGTACCCATTCGACGGTCACATTCTTCACCGCGTCTGTGAGAACCTGCCGGGGGATGTATGGGTGGTCGTCCCCCTGACCATCGTAGGCAAAGTCGTCTTTGAAACTGAGACCGTCCAATGACAGTCCCTGAAGGTAGGTTGTCTGGGATGGATTGGTGCGGGTGATGTCAATATGATAACGATGCTCCGTTCCGTCCTGTGCCGTGACGGTCACCGGGATGGTTGTTCTGATGGCGGCATCCTGATCAGGGGCAGTCGCGACAAGCTCGACATCTCTTTCCATACCTACCGGTTCACCGTTGATGCAGACCTGGGCCAGGGGGTCCGTAGGGGTGATGGACAGGGTCACCTTTCGGGTGAAAGGATTTTTCAAGGTCGCGGCAACAGATGAGCTGGCTGCTTGTATGGGCAGGGAGAGCGATTCATTGGCGGTCCGTATCCGAACAGCATCAAGAGTTACGACGTTGGTGTGCGCCGGTTCTCCCTTTCCGATTCTGAGATAATCCACCAACCAATCTCCGCGGTTGGAACCGTTGATAAACAGATTGAAGTAATCCAGGGTTCCGTCAGCAGGTGTCGTCCTCAGGGGTTGGTCCCGGACCACGGGATTGTTCATATCGTCTACGTAGAGACTGAAGGTGCCGGTATCAAGATTTGCAACGTTTTTGATTTGGTACCACTTCCCCACAACGTAAGGGCAGACTGCAGTGGTCTGGCTGGAACCCACGGTCGCATGGGTGATGATATTTGATCCGGAGAATCCGAAGGTGGCCGAGGGGTTGCTTGAGGCAGCCGGGTCCGTTGTATTCCACTCAAGCGCATTATAGGAATATATGGCCGCCTGATTGGGGGACGGGTTGGCGGTGGTGCGCTTGACACGCGCCTCCATGGTGACCGTCCCCTTCAAACCCAGTGGGCGCTTGTTGAACACCGCCAGTGTCCCCTTCCTGCTCGAGGTCTTATCTAGTTTGAGGTATCGGTTTGAGGGGTTTTCCGGATCGGACTCGATGGATGTCGAGCCTATGCTGTTCAGTTTCTGCGAGGTCAGTGCACCGTCCCTCGTCTCGACGAAACCACCCAAGGGTTCCCTGTTGAAATTCTCGTCGATGATGGGTTCATAGGTTTGTATCTTCTTCAGGTCAAGATTGAGATGTGTGGTGCGCGCAGCCTCTATCGATATTCCTGTCTGCGTCGCGGTCTGATATCCGGATTTGCCGGCATCGACCTTGTAACCCTTGCCTGCGGGAATCTTGTTTATGCGATACGTTCCGTTCCTGTCGGTGGTTCCGTCTGCCAGGGTATCTCCGTTGCGGTTCTTCACTGCGACGTCGGCTCCGGGGACACCCGTACCCATGGAGAATACGGTTCCGCTCAGGGCCCCCTTGGTGGTTCTGACCTGCCCCAGAGACAAATCAAGTATCACAGTCTGACCGTTGGCTACCTGAACCGTCACGATGTTTCCAGGATCGTAGCCGTCCTGTTCGGCGTTCAGTCCATAGGTCCCTGCCGGTAACTCCACAGCGTAATGCCCGTTGGAATCGGCAACGATCTCGACGGGGGCATTGGATAGCCTGGCCTGCGGGACAGGGCGGCCCGCCCGATCAAGGACCGAACCGGCCAGTACGCCATCACCCGGTTGTGGGGAGTAGGACCCAGGGCCGATATCGGGTCTCGTGTTGAGTGTTTTTCCCGAAAAGTCCACTGAAGCGGTCGTGCGGTCCGTTACATCCGCACCGGTGATTTTGAATCCAGGTGCCAGAGTTGCAAGGTTGACGGGAAGGCCTGCTGCTATGAGCGGAGAATCAATCGATCCGATGGCTATGTTACCTATATCAACTGCAGGGTCCCCTTTCAGGTGAGGATTTCCTGTGACGGCTGATGCATCCGATGGGGGGGAGGGAAGGTCTTCGCCGTAATAGGCATTGTCTGAGAAGGTGACGCCGCCGGGCCCGTCTTGGAAGAGTACGCCATTGGTTCCGGTTTTGGTGTTGATGAAAGCATTGTTGAATAGGTAGTGAAGGTTCCTGTCCGTGCAGATTCGTGACGTGTCCCCCGAAGAGGCAAAGAAATGTACCTTTCCGTCTGTATTGGCGGGCCCAGGACTCTGTGAATTGTAGAGGAGATTATTGTAAATCACGTTGACTCCGGAATCCCCGTGCGGGTTGATGTAGTTCCTGTCCACATTTCGTACCAGGTTGTATCGAACCAATGCTGAACTAAAGGAGAAACCACACAGGAGGAATCCCTCACCCGAATCGTGGATGTAATTCTGTTCGAAAAGTATGTTGGAAGTCCCCCTGTCGGCATCAATGCCATTTGAATCAGCGGCTCCTGTGCGCCGTTCCAGGTCGCCGACTTCGTTGTTGGTCACACGTATGTTGTCGGTCCAATACAGTTCGATACCTGAAACCCCTGCTCCATCGATCAGATTGTCTTCGATGGTTGATCCTTGTACGCTGGTCAGGTAGATGGCATCCCACCCGTACTGAGTGTTCTTATTGGACAGGTAATTCCCGCGTATGATGATTTTTGTGTGGGGAGACCAGTCGGGATCTTCTTGAAGTGTCCCCTGAGTGTCTACGCTGGCCATCGCCCGATCGCCCCAACCCGGCTTCTTGTCTTGGTATCTCGCTGTGCCCATTCCAGAGAACTGTTTGAAGACAATGTTGGCAAAGGCGGTATCGATAATGTAATTGTCATATATTTGTATGTCTTTGAACCGGGATGCGATTCGCGAATCACCCTTGAGACCTTCAAACACGATGCCACCTGTCCTTTTCGATCGGTCAACTCCGGCCTTGCTGACGGACCAGGTCACTCCTGCCACATCGTGGATGAAGAGATCGTGAATCAGATATCCGCTTTGGACGCCGGTGCTTGCCGCTTGGATATGGAGGGCGCGGAGATCGCCTGTATCAGGGTTTTCCGTGCCAGGTACCTGACCGCTTCCGGATTGGGCGCTAAAATGCATGGAGTCGAATCCGTCTTTCTGGTTGCTGATATCAAGATTGGAAATTTCCCAGTATTGCTGATCGGTGAGCTGAATGGTGTCATTGACTACTCCCATTCCCAGAAGTTTCGGAGCAACACCCTCACCATAGCTGGACAGAATTATCGGACGGTCTGAACTTCCTGAGCCTTTTGGCGCTAGGAGCGCACTCGGCATAGCTCCAGCCTCACCATGGGTGTCGGTGGGTCGATTCCCGTTCCACGCAGTGAATGAATAGGCTTCTTTGGCTGTGGAAGAACCATGGGCCGACCATGTACTGCCAGCCCTTAGGAGGATTTCATCACCGGGATGGAAGGTTATTTGGTTCGGCTTGGACAGTGTCTTCCAAGGACGTGCCGGGCTTTTCCCGTCATTCGTATCATTTCCGTGGATGGAATCCACGTAGTATGCAGTTCCTAACGGTTCATGGTCGTTTTGGTCATGAACCGAGAGGCTTCGATGTTGCCCGATGAAGCGTCCTTCCTGACGCAGCCCGCCTTTGTCGGTATAGCCGGTGGTTCCTGATTGCTTATGTGAAGAAGGAATGAGTGCATTGGCGGAAGCCGTAGCGCCTGGAATCAGGCCGGTGATGAGCAGGACCGTCAGCAGCCAGATTCTGTAATGGGGTAATGCTCTCATGCTTTTGCTTCCAATCTTCGGTGTTGGTTGTGTTGCTGTATAGGCGGGAATTTCTTCCCGCCTGATTGGTCGGCCATGACCATCGTGTTAAGGGGCAGGCGGGCGTTGACCACTCTGCTGTCTGGCGAGGAATCTGTAACCAACAAGGCCTGCGCCTTATGGGATATATCAATTATAGTACTTTCTGCACATCAAAGAAAAATACTGCAAAACACTGTAAACACGATGTCTGTTGAATCGATAGTTCTGCTCGGCCCAGGCCGCCAATGGGCCAAGTCCAAGCGGTTTGTCATGCCGTTCATGCTGATCACTCCGGTTCCTCTTCCGTCGGCTTCTTATGATTGGCATAAGATGAAAGGCATGATTGACCATCTGACGCTGATGGTCCGGGATATGGGCCGGTCCGTTGATTTCTATACCAGGGCCTTGGCTCCGCTCGGATACGTGGCCAAGGCGCATCACGAACCCACCATCGGCTTTGGCGTTGCCGACGACGGTCTCCATTCCGATTTCTATCTGACACCGGCCGGAAGTGACGCCTGCTCGCCCTTGACCCACATAGCCTTCAGGGCTTCCGATGCCTCGGTGGTCGATGCCTTCTACAGGGAGGCGATCGCTGCGGGCGGGCGGGGGAACGGGGTCCCCGGTCCTCGCGACTACCACCCGGGGTATTACTCGGCCTTTGTGTTGGATCCGGATGGGATCAATGTGGAGGCGGTCGTGGACTGGTCAGGGTTACGGGCGTAGTGCCACCAGTCCACATTGGGGGCCTTTCAAGGTCCAGGGCGGCTTGGGATGCCTAGGATGACTCCATGACCTATATTGCCGCTTTCGATGTAGGGACCACGCAGGTCAAGGCCGTCCTCGTGGATGAGAAGGGTGTCGGCAGGGTCCTCGCATCCAGCGGCCCCCTCCCAATCCAAACGAGGGAGGGACATATCGAGCAGAATCCCGAGGATTGGATTCAGGCTTTCATTGAGGTGACACGGCAGCTTCTGACCCAAGCCGTTCGGGAACTCGAACACTTCAGTGCCAGCGAGCTGAAGGGCATCGTCATGAGTGGGCAGATGCAGGACCTGATCGCCTTGGACGGGCAGGGGCAGCCCCTCGGGCCGGCCATACTCTATGCGGACGGCAGGGCGGGTGACGAGGCTGCCGAGTTGGTGGAAACCTATGGTGAGGAGACCTTCCGCACCCTGGTGGGGAACCCCTGCGAAGGGTCCCTGCCCGTGGCCAAGTTGATGTGGATGGCCAGGCACCAGCCGGAAAGATATGCAAGGGTGCGGCATGTGCTCATCGATGCCAAGGACTATCTGATCTGGTGGTTGACGGGAGCATATTGTGGCGATGTGACCGCCTGCTCGACCGCAGGTGCCATGGACCTGAGGTCGCGGCGGTGGAGCGGGGACATCCTGGCTGCGGCTGGATTGAATGCCAAGGTCTTCCCTGAGCTGTATTCACCCTGGGAAGTGGTGGGTGTCAGTACGCCCGGTGCTTCCGCGGCAACCGGCTTCTCCCCGGGAACGGCCGTCTACGCGGGAATGGGGGATGCCGGAGCCTCAACCTTGGCGGGTGGGGTGTTCCGGCCTGGTCAGTTCAACATCAACCTGGGCACATCCGGATGGATCGCCACAGTTTCGGACCATGCGGTGACGGACCGCGCCGGTATGGCCAACCTGGCCTACCTGGGTGAGGACACCATCATCAACACGGTTCCCTTCCTGAACGCCGGAAACGTACACCGCTGGGCTTGTAAGGTCTTTGCCGAAGCCGGAGCCGTCTCTGACCAGGGGGATTCCGCGAATGACCGTGCCGGTGATGATGGCGAATCGTACCTGCGGATGGGCAGGCTCTTGGAGTCCAGCCCTGCCGGAGCCGGGGGACTTGTCTGCCTGCCATATTTGGTGGGGGAGCGCTTCCCGATGATGAACCCATCGATCCGCGGGGCCTATGTAGGTATCTCCTCGGATACCCGGACCTGCGACATGGCCAGGGCCGCTCTGGAAGGGGTCGCCTACTCGATTCGCCAGGGTCTTGATCTCATGGGCATGCCGGTGGAACGCGTCACACTCATCGGTGGCGGTGCCCGTGAGACCCGGTGGTGTCAGATGCTGGCGGACATCCTGTATGCCCCCGTCCAGGTGCTGGATGATGCCCACGTCATGCCGGCCCTTGCCCTGGCCGGTCTGGTCTCGGCACGGCAGGGGGTGCTACCCTCATCACGACCGGATCTGCACGGTGTGGAGGACTTCCTGGAATCCACCCTGGCCGGTCAGATATATGCCCCGAACAGCGCGAATCGTCAGGTATACGATGCCGCTTACAACCGGTTCAGACGCCTGTATCCGGCCATCGACTCAGTGAAATGGACCGCCCGTTCCAGGTGCTGAGCTCATCGGGCGACAGCCGGGAGTCAACCGTACTAAGAGGAATTCCAGGAAGCCAGGGGAACAAGGGTGCAGGCAGACTTGCAATCGGCGTGTCTGTGTTTATTCCCTGCAAGCCATCAGTAGGCTTCTCGCGTGATGTGTACCCCCGGAGAGAGTCGAACTCTCGTTGTCAGATTGAAAGTCTGGTGTCCTAACCGTTAGACGACGGGGGCGAACGTGCCCATACTACCCGGCCCCCCTAGACCAGGCAAGCCAGGTGTCGTGTCGGGTGCCGGGCGGCCCCAGGCTAGGACAAGCTCAGTCCGCCTGGTTCATCTCCTGTTCGCGCCGATGGAAGAGCTCCATCTGTTCGCTGATCCATACCCGTTCTGCCGGGTTGATGTCGGCCGATTCCAGGTACTTCTGGTAGACGGGGTAGAAGGCCCTCAGGATCGGGTAGAGGGCGTAGAGCGTATGCTCCGGCTTCTGTTCCCGGGTGTGCTGCGGGTGGGCGTCGAAGGTGTTCTTGAAACGCTGCATGTATCTCCGGAAGGAAGGGAAGGAGGTATCCATCCTCCGGGCCGATATGCCAGCATTCATGTCCTTGCAGTAGACGGTCTTGAAGCCCTGGTCGATCAGGTGGAGGGAGATATCGACGTCTTCGTGCATGATGTCCGCCTTGTCCCGGCAGACCTTGTTGCGGATGGCCTTCCAGGCGGTGGCCCTCAGTGCCATGTTGGAGCCATAGAGCAGATACTGGCCGTCGTCGGCCCGGTAGATGGCCTTGCGGATGGTGTTGTCGCCCTTGAGGCCAATGGTCTTGCCTGGCATGTCGTAGTATGCGACGGGACCGGTGGCACCCATGGCCTCGGGGTCCTCGGTGAATATCCTGCTGACCACTTCCACCCAGTTCGGCCTGAGCATGCAGTCCGCATCGATGCGTCCCAGTACATCACCCCTGGCGCTGTCCAGGCCGAAGTTCCTGCTGGGGATCAATCCCTGCTCCTTGTCCTGATGAAGGAGTCCGACATGGGCGTCGGGATTGTGATCGATGAAATCCTGGACGATGGCTGCCGTGCGGTCGGTGGACTTGTTGTCCACCACCAACACCTCAAGTGGCGCCTGGCTTTGTCTGGTGGCATTGACGAGGCAATCGGCTATGCGATCCTCCTCATTCCAGGCAGGAATGACTATGGAAACGGTCAACATATATCTCAGGATACGTGTCACCGGCTACACCAGCAGAAACCGGACGGCTCGGGATGGGGATGGAGGGGATGGTCGCAGATCGAAGCGGTGTGCGCTGAATATCGAATCATGTCAGCATGATTGGGATAATGGGGACCATGGCGAACGATACAAAGCAGCAGTTCGATTTTGCGACCGTCTTTCCGCCCAAGGGCGACCCTCGCAGGCCACCGGAGTGGTTCGGTCGTGCCCTTCTCTATGCTGTCATAGCGGTATTCCTTGCATGGTTTGCATACTCCTCATGGTGGAAGCTGGAATTCCTGGTCCTGGATGTGATCATCTCCGTCTTCGTGGCCCTGGCCATGGAACCGCTGGTGGTCAACCTGGTCAGGCACGGGTGGAAGCGCGGGGCCGCTTCGGCCGTTACCCTGGTCGGACTGATTATTGTCGTCATCGTCCTGATGGGCTTGTTCGGCAACCTTTTCGTCAAGCAGCTGATCGGTATGGTCAACGGAGCTCCGGCCTTTTATGACCAGATGGTGGACTTCGTCGAGAAATACACCCAGTGGCGAATGCCAGCCATGCAGGATCTGGGTGGTGAGATAGCCAAGAACATCCAGACTTCCTGGGTGACCGACTTCGCCGGACAGGCCCTGACCACGACCGTAGGCTTCTTCGGAGCCATCATCAACATCATGACGGTCCTCCTGGTCACCTATTACATTTCCGCAGCCGGTCCCAGACTCCGTCGAAGTCTCTGCCAGTGGCTGGGACCCAACAGCCAGCGTCGTTTCATTTTCGTGTGGACCATCGCCCAGGATCAGATCTCCAGCTTCCTCTTCAGCAGAACGATCCTGGCCTTGATTTCCGCGGCCTGCATGTCAGTTTTCCTGGTTGTTCTCAAGGTGCCCTATTGGCTCCCCCTGGCCCTTTTCTGCGGTCTGGTCTCCCAGTTCGTTCCCACCATCGGCACCTACATCGGCGGTGCCATTCCGATCGTGGTGGCCTGGGGAAGCAGGGGAATCCTGATAGCCGTAGCTGTCCTGGTCTACATCATCATCTACCAGCAGATCGAGAACCTCCTCCTGGCGCCGAAGATATCGGAGCGGACCATGGATCTCAACCCGGCCGTAGCCTTCCTTTCGGTTCTGGCCTTCGGTGCCGTCTTCGGAGCCCTCGGAGCCTTCCTGGCCCTGCCTCTCGCGGCCAGCTTCCAGGCTATATTCAACGCTTCCATCAAACATTATGAGCTGATCGATTCGCCCCTGATGCAGGACCCCAAGCCGGTCGGCAAGTCCAAGGTGGTCGAGGGGGTCGAGGCCTTCAACGAGCACGTGATACAACCGGTAACCAGCCATGTGGGCGGTCGTTCGGCCAAGGGAAGCAGCGCCAGGGTCAGCGTTCAGGACCCGGTCTCCATGATTGCCGAGCAGATCTACCGGCCTCCGACAGCCGAGGATCTTGACGAGTCGCAGACCATGGCCATTCCCAAAACCAATGCGGTTTCGGGCACGAACAGGCTCAGGGGGGTCGAGGATGCGGCTGTCGACCATGGGGTTCCGGGATCTGCGGACCAGGAATCCGACCATGCGGAATCGGGGAGTCCGAGATCAGAGCGCGCGAATTCCGAAGGACCCTCCAGGTCGTCCAGAAAGAGCAATCCGCGTAAGGGATGGCGCTGATGGCCTTCCTGAAGGTTCTCGACATCCTCATGATGATCCTGGGGTCGGTCGGCATCGTCTACCAGGCCATCTGCATCGTCACCTCCTTCGTGGCCAAGCCGGTGGTCTTCCCCGAGGCACCCTTCGACAAGCACTTCGCGGTTTTGATCTCCGCCCGTAACGAGGAGGGCGTGGTCGGTACGCTGATCGATTCCATCCATTCGCAGACCTACCCCAGCGGCATGGTTGACATCTGGCTTGTGGCCGACAACTGCACCGATGATACTGCGGGCCTGGCCCGGTCCAGGGGATGCCACGTGATAGAGCGGCATGATACCGAGCACATCGGCAAGGGATACGCCCTTTCCTACCTGCTTGACAAGATCATCAGCCGGGGATATTCCAAACGCTATGATGCATATTTCGTCTTCGATGCCGACAACAGGCTCGACAGGCACTACATCGAAGAGATGAACAAGGCCTTCCAGTCCGGGTTCCGTATCCTGACCAGTTACCGGAACTCGGTCAACTTCTCGGACAACTGGGTCTCCTCGGGCTCGGCCCTGTGGTTCATCAGGGAATCCCGCTTCCTCAACTCCTCCCGAATGGTCTTCGGGTCCAGTTGTCACGTGGGGGGCACGGGATTCATGTTCTCCAAGGAGGTGATGGAACGGAACAATGGCTGGAAGTTCCACCTCCTGACCGAGGATCTGGAATTCACCATGGACTCCGTGTTGCACGGGGATCGGATCGGGTACTGTGGCACCGCCATCCTCTACGACGAGCAGCCTGTAACCTTCAAGCAGAGCTGGCGCCAGCGACTGCGGTGGAGCAAGGGCTTTCTCCAGGTCTTCCGTTACTACGGTCCGGCCCTGATCAGCCGTGCCTTCCGTGAACGTGACTTCTCGGCAGTCGACCTGACCATACTCATCTGTCCTTTGACCGTTCTGGCCGTCATCCGTTGCGTCTTCGGTATCCTGTTCCCGGCGCTCGGTTTCGTTACCTGGACCAGTCAGATAACCGAGCTGGTGGATTGGGTCGCCTCCGCGGTTCTGGGAATCCTGGCTCTGATGGGCCTGGCCGCCATCACCGTCCTGGCCGAACGCGATAAAATCGGTGCCTCCAACAAGGAGCTTTTTGCCTATTGCCTGAGTTTTCCCATATTCATGCTGAGTTACCTGCCCATATCCTTTCAGGCCATCTTCGCCAATCCCGGTTGGAAGCCCATCGAGCACAGCGGCAGGTAGCCATCCCCCCCCCCCCGGGTGCCGTGGAGACCTCCAGGTTCCGCGGGATGTCCGCTGTCTGGGATGATTTGATGTGGCATAAGGTAATAACGGACAATGCATACGCAGATCGGGGGATATCATCCATGTCTCCTGCTCCCGAAGGTGTCATGTCTGTCCCGGCTGATTCATCCGTATCCTCCGCCCGGCGATTGATGGGGGGGGGGTAGGCCCCATGGCGGCGCCCGTCCCCGTTGCCTTGCCCCCCGGTCCTCATGCCGCCATTTCCATCCGCGGCCTGGTCAAGACCTTCCAGGACAAGGTTACGGTCAACTCCCTCTCTCTTGATATTCCCAGGGATCCTTCTACGGGTTGGTCGGTCCCAACGGGGCGGGGAAAACCACCATGCTGAATATGGCTACCGGGCTTCTCCCTCCTGATTCCGGCCAGGTCATGATTCTGGGCCGGGATGCCCGGTCCGACATCAATGCCTCCGCGTTCCATCGGAGTCATGCCCCAGGCAGACCAGATCTTCGACAGAGTGACCGGGCTCCAGTTGCTTGTTTACGCGGGTATGCTACGAGGAATGCCCAGGCGGGAGGCCAGATCAAGGGGAAAGGACCTGTTGCTGGCCTTCGACCTGGCCGAGGACGCCGGGAAGCAGATCAATGAGTATTCATCAGGTATGACCAGGAAGATCTGTCTGGCCTCGGCCATGATTCACTCGCCGCGCATCCTCATCCCGGATGAGCCATTCGAATAGGTCGAACCGGTCTCCAGCGTCAATCTGAGGGACAGCTTGGTCGAGTATGTCTCCCACCCGGGGCACAGTGGTCATTTCCTCGCACGTCATGGCCCTGGTGGAAAGGATGTGCACCCGTGTGGCCGTTATCGACCACGGACTGGTCCGGGCCGACGGGACCATAGCCCAGGTCGCCGCAGGGGAGGACCTGGAGGACCGCTTTCTTGACCTGGTCGGTGGACGCCGTGCGGCCATGAGAATTGACTGGCTCGATGGTGGTGGACAGTCACCGGCGAACAATACCCGATGAGCACGATACGTTCCATCATTGCCCTGCGCTGGGCACTCACCATGGGGACCCTGAGGAAGTCCTCCTGGCAGGTGATTGCAGCCATTCTACCGGTCATTCTGGGACTCGGTGTCGCCATAGCCTGCTGGTCTGTTGCCGTGGAAGCCGGTTTCCCGGATGTCCGGGGCCGGTTTCGACGAGTCCATATGGGTCGGTGTCGTATCGGTTCTCCTCCTGACGGTCGTCAGTTTCATGGTCATTCTTGTCCGGATGATGGTCATTGGTCAGGGCTCCGGCATGAGTCCTGACCGATTCGTCCTGTACGGCATACCTGACGGTCGGTTGCAGACCGGGATCTACCTGGCCGCCCTGGCAGGCCCCGCCTCCGTATTCGGACTGGTCTGCCTCCTGGCAGTGGTGCCCCTGTACAGGAGCCGGGGTGCCGGACCCATGCTGGCGGCTGTCCTGGGTGCCGTGCTGGGCCTGGCGGTGCTTCTGGCGCTTTCACGCGTCTCCATGGACCTGGTGACCACCCTGGTTGCTTCCAAGAGGGCGAAGTGCGGGTTTTACCTGATAGCTTTGCGTTCTCCTTCCTGATCTGCCCTCTGCCGCCCATGATCACCTCTGAGGCATCCTTCCGTGGCCCCGATGCGGATGGGCTGGTTAACGGCATCGGATATCCTGGCCTGGACCCCACTGGGGGCGGCTTTCCGCTTGCCTCAGGATGGTATGGGGGTTCCTGGCCATCCTTCCTCGGCCGGGTGGTCATTGCACTGGTGACCCTGGTCCTGTGCGGTCTGGCTGGGATCCGGTGCCTTCGGCATACGTGATTCGCCCATGATCGCGAGATGGTAAGAAAACAGGGCTCCGGGGCTCTGGGTGCCTTCAACCGGGTTCCCGATCCGTCGATGGGGGCCGTTGCCGCTCGTCTGGTGGCTTACATGCGCAACGACACCCGCAGAATCGTATACCTTGTTCCCTATCCTGCTCATGATCGTTTTTGCCTTCCAAGTCGGTACCGCCCCCTCCCTGTCTGGTTCGTCCCAATCATGGGTGGCTCCATACTGATGATGGTTGAGGGCAACAATCTGGCCTACGACGGTAGGGGTTGACCATGGAGGTCATGGCCGGCGTGCGCGGGTTGGATGACCGGTCGCGGCAGGAGTTGGGTCGCCGTTCGTTTAGAACTGCCGTATTTGCCTATACTCTGCCTGATCTGTTTCCTGGTAACCGGCTGCTGGAAGAGCGTTTTCGATCTCATGGGGGTGTCGGACCTGGTCTGCCTTACCTGTGGCGTTGTCCCATCCGGATCCGGTGTTGCCCAGGTCATCTCGACTGTGTTGATCTACCCGGTGGCCCCCATGGACCGTCCCTCCTCCACCCCGCAGGGGAGGGTCGTATTCCAGTCATTCATACCGCTCCTTCAATTCCTGGTGCAGTTCGTTACCATGATTCCGACACTAATAACGGCCGTTCCTGTACGTTCTCTTGCGCCTTCCGGATCTGCTCTGGCCGATTGCTCCGGTGGCTTTGGCCAATGGCCTGATCATCTTCATGGTCGGCGTCCATTGGGGCGGCAGGCTTTTCGACAACCGCCAGTTCAACATCATCCGTACGCTTGACCGATTCGCCATCCTTCAGTCATGATGGTGGGGGTCAGGTCGGACTAGGCTGTCTGATGTTCGTGCCCATTACCCGTGTGAGGGGGACTTCCATGCAGGAGAGTGCAATTGGCTGGTAGACACCGGGGGGTGCTGACCCGCAGGTCATTGGTGATGCGTCGATGGAGGGCGGCCCTGTCCGTTCTGGTGTCTGCGGCCCTGATCTGCGGATATGCGGCTGCGGATGCCCAGGATGTACTGCCCGGTCCCCTGACCCTGAAAGCGACCAGGGCCAGGACGGCGTCACCAGCCAGAACCATGCCGGCACCCCCCGGTGGTCTCGGTGCAGCCGGCGTCGGTGGACCAGTCAATCAGGTTCAGGCTCGGCAGCTGGTGGAGAAGTTCGCCGACAGTCCGGGTCTGGGGCAGGATTACTCCCTGGTCATCCGCCAAGCGGACGGGAGGCCCGTCATCCAGGAATCGGCCCAGGTGGCCCGCCAACCTGCTTCGACCATGAAGACCCTGACGGCGGCCGCTGCCGCCTCCGTTCTGGATATGTCATCACATCTGGCTACTGATGTGCGGATCAGTGATGTCGCGGGTGACCATGCCCGGCTGGTCCTGGAGGGTCATGGCGACATGTTGCTGGGGTCTGGTACCAACGACTCCCACCATGTCAACGGTCGTGCGGGCCTGGCCACCCTGGCCGCCATGACCACGGATGCCCTGCGCAGAACAGGGGTCAGCCGAGTAACGGTGGCCTATGATGACGGTCTCTTCAATGATGCTGGACAATCCGAAGGTCTTCAGGAGAACAATCCTGGCGGAATCTACTTTCAGGAACCGACGGCCCTGGCCGTGGACCAGGGCCGTGACTGGTCCGGCACCCAGCGAGGCGGCGACCCGGATGCAGGAGACGTCTATCTGCCCAGGGTCCCCCAGCCGGCGGCCCAAGCCGCACTGATCTTTGCCGGAGCCCTGTCGGGCAACGGCATCGGGGTGGATAATCCGGACCGACCCGATCGGGCTGAATCCGGCCGGGGTCCTGTCATCGCCAGCGTACGATCCGCCCGCCTCAGCGAGATCATGGCGCTGATGCTCAGGACCTCCGACAATACGCTGGCGGAACTCTTCGGCCGTTTGACGGCGATGAAGATGGGCAAGGAGAATCGTCCGGAAGGTGCCGTAAGGGCAGTCACGGAAACCCTCAACCGTCTCGGGGTCGATACCAAGGGGCTGGTGATGGCTGATTGCTCCGGTTTGGCACCCGGTTCCGCACTGAGCGTGAATACCCTGGCCCAGATACAGGAGCTTGCCCTGGGAGCCAGGGGAATCGCCCCTGTGGCCAAGGGGCTCTCGGTCGTGGGACTGACCGGAACCGCCGCCACCAGGAAGGTTGACGACCATGCCGATGGACTGGTCAGGGTCAAGACCGGCACATTGGACCAGGTCACCTCGATGACCGGGAACGTCTCCCGGAGGTCCGGCGGAAGTCTGGTCTTCGCCGTCATCGTCAATAATCCGCGGGATATGGCCGCAGCCAAGCAAGCCGTGGATCTGTTCGTCACTTCTCTGGATCGCCTGTAGCCGTGCGTCAGTCGGAAGGGGTTGGTGTCTTGTGGTCTATTCCGCGCAGATGAAGAAGGCCGTAGGAGCCCTGCGTTCCTGCCTTGAGGATGCCGGTCTGAGGAGGCAGGATGGCCGATTTGCCAGACACGGCAGACATCGCCCCGATCCGGATGCGCCCCTCATTCTGGTGGCCTGCTCCGGTGGGCGTGACTCCATGGCCCTGGCAGCGGTCTCCGCGAAGGTCTCGGCCATGTTGGGGCTTCGCTGTGGGGCCGTGCTGATTGACCATGGGCTGGCCAAGAACTCCGATCGGATCAGTCTCAAGGCTGCAACTGATTGCCGGCGTATGGGGCTGGACCCCGTACGGGTCAGGCCCATCCATGTGCCCCGTACCGGCGCGGGTTTGGAGGCCGATGCCCGCGAGGCCAGATACGAGGCCTTGGGGGAAGAGGCCAGGCAGGTCAATGCTTCGGTCATCCTCCTGGCCCATACCATGGATGACCAGGCCGAGACCGCGCTCATCGGACTGATTCGTTCCCGGGGTTTGGATGCAATCACCGGTATGGATATCCGGATGAATCGGGGCGGACTGGAGTATCTTAGGCCCTTCCTTGGTATGACCAGGCAGGATACCACGCAAATCTGCCTGCAGCAGGGACTCTCCTGGTGGGATGACCCCACCAATGGAGACGGGTACCCGGCTGATCATACCCTGCCGGATGACTTCCCCCTGCGTTCCCGTGTGCGCCATGACCTCCTGCCCGCGCTGAGTCGGTTCGCCGGGCATGATATGGTCCGCAGCCTGGCCCAGGGGGCCGACATGGCCAGGCGCGACGCTGCCTACCTGAACCGGCAGGCGGCGGCCCTGGTCGATCAGGTGATCGATGCTCCCGAACCCGATGATGCCGCTCATGGTATCCTGGTCCGGCTGAACGCCCGACGGCTTCGCGACCAGGATCCCGCTCTTCGCCTGCGTTTCATGGTCCATCTTCTGACCGATTTGGGCATCCAGGCCGATTCCTCGCAGATCAGGGCTCTTGACTCCCTGGTCTCGGACTGGCACGGACAGCGGGGGCCGGCATTTCCCAGCTCGTATTCAGCTTTTCGTAAGAGTCAGGTCATTCTCATATGCAATGATGGACATCATGCGAATCGCTGATATTCAATCCCACATCGATCATGAGTTGGTATCCAAACAGCAGATAGAGGACTTGATCCAGAGGACGGCCACCCGTATCAGCGGGGATTATCAGGGAAAGAACCTGATGATGGTGGCCGTGCTCAAGGGGGCTTTCAACACCCTCGCCGCCCTTTCCCAGGCCGTGACCATTCCGGTCCAGATCGAATTCATGAGCATCTCCAGCTACCCCGGCCGGAAGACCACCGTTTCCGCGGGCGATATCGAGATTCGCATGGACCTGGGGTGTGATGTACGCGGACGGCATATCCTGATTGTGGAGGATATCATCGATTCCGGATACACCTTGCATTGGCTGGTGAACATGCTTCGGTCGCGTGGAGCCGCATCGGTGGAGGTCTTCGCCCTGCTCGACAAGAAGGTCAGGCATGAGGTCGAGGTCGAGGTCAAATACCCCGGATATGTCATTCCGGACGAGTTTGTAGTCGGATTCGGACTTGATTACGACGAGCGTTACCGTAATCTGGATTCGATTGCCGTACTCAGATCGGATGAGTATCTGGATCAGGAACAGAATCAGAATCAGGGGAAGCATTCATGAGCTACTCGCAGGGACCACAGCAGGGCCCACCCAAGAACAACGGCAACGGGGGCAATGGCCCGGACAGGGGCAACCCCTTCTTCAACTTCAACAGCGACAGGGGTGACGGGAACGGTTCCGGCGGGAACAGGTCCTTCTGGCGCTCGCCCTGGCTCTGGGCCATCCTGTCCATTTTGATCATCATGGGTATCTTCGGCTTCTTCAACAGTCAGAACGGCCCCCAGACCATCGACACCAAGGATGGTCTGGCGCTCCTGGCCGGTAACCAGAAGAGCGGGGAGGTCAAGTCAGCCGAGATCACCGAGAAGATGCAGGTGGTCGAGCTCAAGCTGAACAACGACTTCACCAAGGAGGTCGACGGCTTCCGGGGCAACAGGACCACGAAGAACTTCGGCAAGGACGTCCAGTTCTACTATGTGTTCGACCAGGGCCCCCAGGTGGTCAAGGCCGTGGAGAAGGCGGGGCTGAGCGAGGGATACAACTCGGTTGTTCCACAGACCAGCATGATGAGTCTGCTGATTTCGTCGGTCCTGCCCATGCTGATCATCCTGGGCGTGTTCTGGTTCCTTCTTTCCCGGATGTCATCGGCCGCCGGGGGCAATATGTTCGGCATGGGGGGCAAGAAGAGTTCGGCCCGGCTCAACGACGGACAGACCCCCAAGACCAAGTTCTCCGACGTTGCCGGCGAGGATGCGGCCGTCCAGGAGGTCGAGGAGATCAAGGACTTCCTCAAAGATCCCTCCAAGTACAAGGCCCTGGGCGCTCGTATACCCCGTGGCGTGCTGCTTTACGGACCTCCCGGAACCGGTAAGACCCTCTTGGCCAGAGCCATCGCCGGTGAGGCCAGCGTGCCCTTCTATTCCATGGCGGGTTCGGACTTCGTCGAGATGTTCGTGGGTCTGGGCGCCTCCAGGGTGCGTGACCTCTTCGACGAGGCCAAGAAGAACGCACCGGCCATCATCTTCATCGACGAGATCGATGCCGTGGGCGGCAAGCGCGGATCGGGAATGAGCGGTGGCCACGATGAACGTGAACAGACCCTGAACCAGCTCCTGGTCGAAATGGACGGTTTCGACAACGACACCAACCTGATCATCATCGCAGCAACCAACCGACCCGACATCCTGGACTCGGCCCTGTTACGCCCCGGACGGTTCGACCGGCAGGTCGCCGTGGAGGCCCCCGATCTGGAGGGCCGTGAGGCCATCCTCAAGGTGCATGCCAAGGGCAAACCCTTCGTGCCGGACGTGGATCTGCACACCGTGGCTGTCAGGACTCCGGGGTTCACCGGTGCCGACCTGGCCAATGTCCTGAACGAGGCGGCCCTATTGACGGCTCGCTCCGATGCCCAGCTGATTGACAACCGGGCCATCGATGAGGCCATCGACCGCGTGCTGAGTGGCCCCAGGCGCCGCACCAAGGGAATGGCCCTGGAGGAGATGCGCAACACAGCCTACCATGAGGGTGGCCACGCCATGGTCGCTGCGGCCCTCCACCACACGGACCCGGTTACCAAGGTCACCATCCTTCCGCGTGGTCGTGCCCTGGGCTATACGGCTGTCATGCCCACCCAGGACCGGTACTCCCAGTCGCGCAACGAGCTCCTGGATCAGATGGCCTATGCCATGGGCGGCCGGGTGGCCGAGGAGGTCGTCTTCCACGATCCCACCACAGGTGCCTCCAACGATATCGAGAAGGCGACCGGTATCGCCCGCCAGATGGTCGTCGAGTATGGGTTCTCTTCGAAGCTCGGAGCCATCAAGTGGGCTGATGAGAACGACCAGGATTCCGGACTCGACGCACTGAAGCCCCATAACTACTCGGAGCAGACGGCCGAGATCATCGACAAGGAGGTCCTCGACCTGGTCGAGACCGCCCACAACGAGGCCTGGCAGATCATCAGCCAGAACAGGGAGGTTCTTGACGAGCTGGTTCGTCAGCTCCTGGTCAAGGAGACCCTGAACAAGAATGAACTGGCTGCCATCTTCTCCAACCTGAAAATGGCGCCTGAACGGGCACTCTGGCTCTCCAACGAGAACCGCCCCGATTCCGATCTTCCTCCGGTGGAGATTCCCAAGGCGCTTGAACAGAGTGTCAACGGGGAGGCTCCGCAATCCGGTCAGGAGCCCGGTTCCCCCGTACAGGGCAGGTAGGTTCGGGAAGAGCTGCCGCCGGAAACGGTTTCCTGGGTCCTGTATCCCACACGATGCAATGAGGTGGGGTAGATCATTGGCCGGATATGACCGAGAGGGGTTGAGACATGGATTCGATTCAGTTGAGCCGGATCAGGGCCAGACCCCTGCATCCTCGTGATGGTGCAGACTATGTCTATCAGGTCGATGCCACCCTCTTTCTGGACCTGAGTGAGGCCGGTCGTCTCGACGATGCCACCGAAACCGTGGATTATATCCAGGTGGTCAACAGAATCGTCTCCCTGGTCGAGCATGAGCCCGTCGTCCTTCTGGAGGCACTGGCCGCCAGGGTGGCCGATGCCATTCTGCTCTCCCACCAGGTCAGACGCACCAGGGTCCGTGTTGCACGGCTGGGTGCCGATGACCAGACCGAGACGAATTTCCGGGTCAGCGTAACCCTTGAGCGGGCGGTCGATGGCTCGGATGCGGCGAGCACCGCCTCGTTGGTTTCAGCCCAGGAACATGAGATCGACAGTGCCGATGCCGAGGATACGGTGGGGGAAGTGCACCCTACCCACGGGTCGGCCGCAACCCATCCATCCGTGGATCATGACTTCCTTCGGCGGCACCGCGAGGCACGGAACCGTCATCCCATGGGCACCATCCATGCAGGAAGTCAGGAAGATGCCGACACCTATGGGGACGGTGGCCGCCAGTCGGTTGAGAACCCAGGGGACGGATCTGAACCATCCTTGTCCACTCATCGGGTGGTCATTTCCATGGATGGGGCGGGGGAGGATTCCCAGCAGGCCATGTATGTGGCTCTCGCCTCCATGGACGGGATGCCCGGCAGTCAGGTCGTCGGGATCTCACCCCTCTATTCCTATAGGCCCGGCCCTGGATCCAATGACGGGGCCCACCTCTGTGCCGTGGCCATCCTGCATACCCCCTTGGCTCCCCGCGACCTTATCGAGACCCTGCGCATGATTGAGTCCGCCTGCAGGACGGTTGGGAAACGGGATCCGGAAGGCGACGATGGACCGCTCAGTCTGACCATGGTGGATTACGGGGGCATGATGGTCGATGATGAAGGTCTGGATATCCCCCCCGTCAGGACAATCGGCAGTGCCTCGGTCCTGGTGCCCTGGGCCTTTCTTGAGCCGGATGCCGTCCCGGTCGGTTCGGATGATGGGGGGTCAGTTGCCCTTCTCTCCCGTAGGGCACCGGACGGGGACCGCCTCGACCTCCTTTCCGAGAACTGGATATTGGATGGTTTGTCATGAGAACACGTCGCACGCCCATTGCCTACTATTTCGTTGCCCTTGCCTTGGGCATGGCCGGCGGTCTGGTCGTCTCCGAGGTCAGCATGTCAACCAGGGCCGACCTGATGGGGGTGCACTGGCTGGTTTCCCTGCTACTGCTTGCCTTGGGGGTGCTGGTTCTGATCATGTGTGTTCAGGTCCACCGATATGCCAAGGGTGAACGCAAGGAGTTGGACTCCCGCTTCGCCGTCAATGCCCTGATCATGAGCAAGTCCTTGGGAATAGCCTGTGCGGCCTTGCTGGGTTGGTACGGCGCTCAGGCCCTGATGAGCATGGGGCATGCCAGTGCACCCTACTACGCTTCGGTCATGGTGGAGTGCCTGGTGGCAGCGGCCGTGTGCCTGGTTGATGTGGTCATCGGGGCCGTGGGGGAGTGGCTCTGCCAGCTGCCGCCGGATGAGGGGCCTGAGAACCCGGAGAAGCGTGGTCCCAAGACGGGCCGCATGCCGGATGCCGTCCAGAAGAATCGTACCGACTGATTCCCTGCCAGGCGCTCGGGGCTGAATATCAACGGGCTATCGCAAGGGTCTCGGCCAGGCCGGTCCAGGGAAGCATCAGTCCTTGTTGTTGGCATCCTGAGGGACCCGGATCATGGCTTCCTGGATCATGACGGAGGCCAGGGCGCCATCGCGGGTATAGACCTTGGCCACACAGAGACTGCGACCATGGTCGGCCACGGGGGAGTCCTGGACGAAGAGGTGCCACTTATTCAGGTCGATGTCCTGATACCACCACATGGAATGATCGATGGAGGCAAAGGAGATTCCCCTGGTCGTGATGCCCAGGCCGGAACGGCGCAGGGCCGGTTCCATCATGATCTGGTCGCACTCCAAGGCCAGGAGGGCCCGGTTCATGGTCTGCGACATGTCCAGATGGCCATCGGTCCGGCTCCAGACCATCTGACGGCCGGAATCCTTGGCCACGGCCTCCTTGTCGACGCCCAGCAGGACGGTCTTGCCCAGGTGACGGATGTCGAACGGCGACTGGGTTACGTAGTAGTCGGCGAATGATGACTTCTCGGCATAGGGCCGCATCAGATCCTTGGCGCTGGTCAGGTCTTCCGGATCGGGCAGGTCACCGGGCATGGGGTCTGCGTATCTGACACCATGCTGGCCGGATTCCTGGTAGGACAGGACGGTCGTCAGTATGGAGCCCTTGGATTGGAGCACATCCGTTCGGCGGGAGGAGAAGGACCTGCCGTCACGCAGGGTCTCCACGTCCACCCTGACCTCTTCTTCGATGCTTCCGGTACGCAGGAAGCATGCATGAACGGAGTTGGGCAGGCGTCCCTCAGGAACCGTTCTAGACCCGGCCATGACGGACTGGGCCACGATCTGGCCCCCATAGATGCGCTTGGTGGGGAAATAGAGCGAGTCCCCCCTGAAGAGGGTGTGAGCACCCTCCTGGCCGGTCCTAACGACATCCAGGACCTTGACCACGTGCTCCAGCGGCGTTTCTTCCGGTGTCATGCTTTCCCCCATCCCAGCTTGTTTGCGTCCCTGTACGTGTCAGCGCGTCAACTTGCGGTGGATCCTATGAGGCCTGGAGGCCTCCTCGCCCAGCCGCTGGACCTTGTTCTCCTGATAGGCATGGAAGTTGCCCTCGAACCAGTACCAGTTGGCGGGATCCTCATCCGTGCCCTCCCAGGCCAGGATATGGGTGGCGATCCTATCCAGGAACCAACGGTCGTGGGAGATGACCACGGCGCAGCCGGGGAAGGCCAGTAGGGCGTTCTCCAGGCTCTCCAGGGTCTCGACATCCAGGTCGTTGGTGGGTTCGTCCAGGAGGAGGAGGTTGCCCCCCTGCTTCAGGGTCAGGGCCAGGTTCAGCCTGTTGCGTTCACCGCCGGAGAGAACCCCGGCAGGCTTCTGCTGGTCGGATCCCTTGAATCCGAAGGAGGCCACGTAGGCGCGGGTAGGGACCTCGATGCCTGCCACCTCGATGAAGTCCAGACCGTCGGAGACCACCTCCCAGAGGTTCTTGTTGGGGTCGATTCCCTCGCGGTTCTGGTCCACGTAGGATATCTTGACCGTGTCGCCGACCTCCAGGGAGCCGGAAGTCAAAGGCTCCAGCCCCACGATGGTCTTGAAGAGTGTGGACTTTCCCACACCGTTCGGTCCGATGACACCGACGATGCCGTTGCGCGGCAGGGTGAAACTCAGATCGTCGATCAGGACCCGGTCGCCGAAGGCCTTGTGGATGTGTTCGGCTTCCAGGACCTTGGACCCCAGGCGAGGCCCCGGTGGAATCTGGATCTCGGAAAAGTCCAGCTTCTTGTTGTTGCGGGCCTCGTTCTCCATCTGCTCGTAGCGTTCCAGACGGGCCTTGTTCTTGGCTTGCCGTGCCTTGGGGGAGGACCGGACCCATTCCAACTCGGAGTTGAGCCGCTTGGCCAGCTTGGCGTCCTTCTGCCCCTGGACTTCAAGGCGCTTGGCCTTGGTGTCCAGGTAGGTGGTGTAGTTGCCCTGGTAGGGGTAAAGGTGACCGCGGTCCACTTCGCAGATCCACTCGGCCACATTGTCCAGGAAGTACCGGTCGTGGGTGACGGCCAGGACCGCACCCTTGTAGGTGTGCAGGTACTGTTCCAGCCAGAGGATGGACTCGGCATCCAGGTGGTTGGTGGGCTCGTCGAGGAGGAGCAGGTCGGGTGCCTCGAGAAGAAGCCGACAGAGGGCCACGCGACGGCGTTCCCCTCCGGATATGACCGAGACCGGCGTATCGGGGTCGGGGCATTGCAGGGCATCCATGGCCTGGTCCAATTGTGAGTCCAGGTCCCACCCGTCGGCGGCGTCGATTTCCTCCTGGAGCTTGCCCATCTCGGCCATCAGGGCATCGTAATCGGCATCGGGGTTGGCCATCTCCTCGCCAATCTGATTGAAACGATGGACTTTCTCCATGATGTCGCCATAGGCCAAGCGGATGTTCTCGCCGACGGTCTTGTCTTCGTCCAGTGGCGGTTCCTGCTGGAGGATGCCCACCGAGTAGCCCGGGGTGAGTTGGGCTTCGCCGTTGCTGACGGTCTCCAGCCCGGCCATGATCTTGAGCAGGGTGGACTTGCCCATGCCGTTGGGGCCCACCACGCCGATCTTGGCTCCCGGGAGGAAACTCAGCGTGACGTCATCAAGAATGACGCGGTCGCCGAAGGACTTGCGCGCCTTGATCATCTGATAGATAAATTCAGCCAAGGAACTACCTCACAAAAGGTTGGGAATTCAACATTGCAAACTGCACCAATCGTAATGGAGACTTCCGACTTATGCGGCTGGCAAAGCCCATATCTCCGGTGTGAAGGACCTATCGATTTTCCCTATACCCCTCTGGGGGATTCGGGCGGTCGTACAGGGTAGCCTTGAGGAGGCGTTCCCGCCCGACGTGCGCAGGTCAAGGGGCGTCGACCTCGGTCCTGGCCGGTTCTGACCAGCCCGGGCCTCTCGCTGTGCGCATGATTGAACGGACCGTTCTTGCAATGGTCGTGATGGAGTAACCATGACAGAGAAACAACAGGATAATCGAATACCGGCAGCCCGCAGGTTGCGCTGGAGGCCCCTGGACATTGCGGTGGGTGCCGGCCTGGGAGCCGTTTCGGGATTGATCTACTGGGCGGCAAGTCTGCTCTCGTCGTGGGTGTTCCCCCTGATGACGGCCCTCCTTCCGGGTATGGCAGCCCTCCTGCATGGGATTTTCTACTTTCCTTGCACCCTGTCCCTATTGATATTGCGCAAGCCAGGGGCGGCCGTCTATGTGGGAATCATCAGCGTGCTGGTCGAGATTCTGCCCGGCAACGCCTACGGTGGCCCCATGGTCTTCGTCGAGGCCATCCTGGAGGCGTTCTGCGCAGAACTGGCTTTCGGCATCTTCCGCTACCGTCGGTGGACCCTGGGTACGACCATCCTGGGTGGCGTCATGATTGCCATGTTCTACAACGCCTTCCTTCTTGCCTTCTACTATCAGGGGGTTTCCCCGCTCAGCCCGCGAGGCATCATCGGGACCATATGCGAATTGATCAGTGGAATCGTCCTGGCCGGTCTGGTCAGTTGGGCCCTCTTCCGGGCCATCGGCAGCACCGGAGCCTTGGACCGTCTGGCCTCCGGCCGAGACGTCAGACAGGTGTGAAGCCGTCGGCCCCATGGGGGTGCACTCTCAATCCATCTTCACAGGGTGCGGGCATCGATCCGCAAGTTGCCGCGGGGGGGGGGGGGGACTCGCCCTCCTGGGCTCTTATCCCACCAACCCGTGCAGAACCACATAAGATGGACCCACGATGCCCGAATCGGGCAGGAAAGGTGTCGCCATGACCAACCTTCGTTCTTATCTGGCAGCGGGCATACTTCCCCTTGTCCTGATGGCCGGTGCCTGCGGTTCTTCGGGCGGCAGCCGGGTGCAGGGGGAGACGGACCCCCGGGCGGCCATCAGTGTCAACAACACAGAGCCGACCGCGCCCCTGATTCCCTCAAGCACCAACGACACGGCCGGGTGGAAGGTGGTGACCCAACTCTTCGATGGGTTGGTCACTTTCGATGCAAAGGGCCGACAGACCCTGGTTCAGGCCAAATCAATCACACCCAACCAGGATGCCACCCAGTACACGATTGTGCTCAGACCGGGGCTGAGGTTCAGCAACGGGGAGATGATCAAGGCGAAGACCTATGCGGATTCTTGGTCCTTTGCTGCCAATGCGGCCAACGGTCAGTTGGGGGCTTCCGCCTTCTCCACCATCGAGGGGTACGACCGGATCCAGGACGAGCATGGCGATCCCAAGGCGACCCTGTCCGGCCTGGAGGTCGTGGATGACCTGACCCTGAAAGTGGCCATGGCCAGGCCAGATTCGTCCTTCCCCTACAAAGTGGGCGACGTGGCCTTCCTGCCGCTGCCGGCATCCGCCTACAAGGACATCAAGGCCTTCGGCAATCATCCGGTGGGGAACGGACCATATCGGTTCAAGTCATGGGTGCCCAATCAGGGGATTGAACTTGAACGTGATCCCTCATATAAGGGGCCCCGCAAGGCCCGTAACGGGAGTTTGGAATTCAGGGACTACCAGAGTCTTGATGCGGCCTATGCCGATGCCCAGGCCGGTCGTCTGGACGTGCTCGATACGGTACCGGTCTCCCGACTGAAGACCTTCCGTCAGGAGTCGGCCCTCCAGCCCCTGGTCAAGCCTGGCCCAGCCTTCCGTTCCCTGACCGTCCCGCAGGCTCTGCCGCATTTCCAGGGACGGGAGGGGGCCTTGCGCAGGCAGGCATTATCCCGTGCCATCGATCGGAAGGGTATAGCCGACAAGGTCTTTGCAGGCTCGGTCGTTCCGGCCAGTGACTTCCTTGCGCCGACCATCACCGGGCACGCGGGTGACATCACGGGGCATGAAGTTGTGGACTACGACCCCGATAGGGCTCGGGAACTGTGGAAGGAT
Organism: uncultured Bifidobacterium sp.; assembly: GCF_945269915.1. Taxonomy (GTDB): domain Bacteria; phylum Actinomycetota; class Actinomycetes; order Actinomycetales; family Bifidobacteriaceae; genus Bombiscardovia; species Bombiscardovia indica. The sequence goes on from NZ_CALYOY010000022.1 coordinate 37,843, forward strand.
GCCGACGCCATCTCCCCCTGGGAGGGGACCCTGAGGATCGCCTACAGCGCCGACGGGACCGACAAGGATTGGGTCGATGCCGTCCTGCACGGGTACTCCAAGGTACTGGGAATCAAGGCCGATGCCAACATCTTCCCGACCGGCAAGGAGTTCAACACCGCCGTCCACAACCGTCAGGTGAACAGCTTCTTCAATTCCGGTCTGACTTCGGACTACCCCCATCCCGAAGGGTATCTGGTGCAGGGATACGCCTCCTCCCAGGCCGATGGGAAGGGGCTCAATAACGGCGACTACAAGAGCGGTGAGTATGACGCGATTCTGGCCCGGGCAGCGACCAAGGTCGATCTGGACAAGTCCATGGAGGACTACCGCCTGGCCCAGACCGTTCTTTTCAAGGACCTGCCGGCCTTGCCGCTGTGGTACCGGAAGGTCTCCGCAGTGGCCGGCAAGCAGGTGCGTGACGTCCCCTTTGGGTATATGGGGTTGCCGGTCTACAACCGGATCACCAAGCAGGTCTGACGACTCGGTCCGTGGCGTTATGACGTGCCTGTTTGATACCATGACTCTGCCGACCACGTCGGCGTGGGGCCTTAGCTCAGTCGGTTAGAGCAAACGACTCATAATCGTTCGGTCCAGGGTTCAAGCCCCTGAGGCCCCACAGG
>NZ_CALYOY010000023.1 GCF_945269915.1 uncultured Bifidobacterium sp.
GCAGCCACATCAGGTGCCCGCACCGCCCCAGCGACCGGATTTCATCGCCACAGCCACGTATAATCAAGCGTGTTATTCCTTACACATAGAAGTGGTCGGAAAGGAAACCTATGAGCGGACCCAATGACACTGCGGTCGTGCTCGGTGTACTGGATGAAACAGGCCATGATGAGTCACGAGTGGCTCTGACACCGGACATCGTGACACGACTCAGCAAACAAGGCATCACCTGCATGCTGGAATCCGGAGCGGGGATACCGTCACGCTTCCAGGATGATGACTACAGGCAGGCGGGCGCCCGAATCACCGACAGGGCGACGATCCTGGACAAGGCATCAGTACTGGAGTTCGTGGACCGCCCCGATCCTGAACTGATAAGCCAGATCAAGCCAGGGACCTGGGTGATCGGCATGCTGGGGTCATTCACCGACCAGAAGTACCTGGCCGAACTCGACAAGGCCGGCCTGGTCGGCATCGCCATGGAACGACTGCCCCGTCAGCTCAGCTCGGCCCAGTCCATGGACGAGATGACCTCGCAGAATTCGGTCATGGGGTACAAGGCGGCACTGGTGGCCGCCGATGCCTATGGCTCCTTCTTCCCCATGATGACCACGGCGGCAGGCACCATCCGCCCGGCCAAGGTACTGGTGCTCGGTGCCGGCATTGCCGGCCTTCAGGCCATCGGCACGGCCAAGCGCCTGGGTGCGGTCGTCACCGCCTACGATGTGCGCCCGGCCTCCAAGCAGGAGGTTGAATCCCTGGGTGCCAAGTTCCTCGATCTGGGACTTGACTTCTCCAAGGGGCAGGGTGAGGGCGGTTACGCCCGTCAGCTGACCGAGGAGGAGCAGGCCCGGCAGCAGGAGGCCGTGGACACCAAGGCCGCCGGCTTCGACGTGGTCATCACCACGGCCAAGGTTCCCGGAGGCAAACCCCCCAGGCTCCTGACGGCCAAGGGTGTGGCCAACCTGCACGCCGGAGCCGTGGTGGTGGATTGCGCAGCCAGCGATCTGGGCGGAAACGTGGAGGGGTCCCAGGTGGGAACCCACACCACCGATGGCGGAGTGATCATGATCGGCGCCCCCTACCTGGCCAGTGGTGTGGCCACAACGGCCTCCAACCTGCTGGCCCGGAACGTGGCCGACGTACTGGTGCACTTCGTACGCAACGGATCCCTCAGCATGGACCCGGACGATGAGATAGACCAGGCGCTGGTGGTGGCCGCGGCTCCCAGGTCCGGCTCAGCCGCAGGGGCGGATGAGGCAGGGTCCGACACGGCTGAAACCCCTGCAGCCGCCGAAGCGAAAGGTCAAGACGCATGAACTCCCTGGTCATAGCAATCACCCTCTTCATCCTGGCCCTGCTTATCGGCGTGGAGGTGATCGGCAAGGTTCCGGCCACCCTCCACACCCCTTTGATGTCCGGAGCCAACTCCATTCACGGCATCGTCATCGTCGGTGTGGTCATCATCGCCGCCGAGGCCCACTCCCCACTCTCCTATGTCCTCATCTTCCTGGCGGCCATCCTGGGCACCATGAACGTGGTCGGCGGGTATGTGGTCACCGACAGGATGCTGGAGATGTTCAAATCATCCAAACCGGACAAGGATGCCAAGGCATCCAAGGATGACGAGGAGGCAGGCAAGTGAACGCCCTCGACATCATCACCTGGTTCGTCTACCTGCTTTCGGCCGTCATGTTCGTCATGGGGCTGCACTTCATGAACTCGCCCAAGACGGCCCGCATGGGTAACCGGGTCTCGGCGGTGGGCATGGTCATCGCCGTGGCCATGGCCTTCATCCACCTCTTCGCCACGGGATTCACATCCTCCATGGCCATCATCCTCCTGGTGGCCGGCATCCTGATCGGGGCCCTGGCAGGGGTTTACTCGGCCGAAAAGGTCAAGATGACGGACATGCCCCAGCTGGTATCCATCTTCAACACGGTCGGAGGTGGAGCGGCCGCCCTGGTCGCACTGAACGACATCCTGACCTCCGAGGGCTCCCCCACCCTGGTCGTTCTGATCACGGCCGGTCTGGGCGTGGTCATCGGGTCCATCACCTTCACCGGATCCCTGGTGGCGGCCGGCAAGCTGCAGGGTATCGGCCTGGTCAAGAACCTGAAACTGCCGGCCAAGGCCGTATGGAATGTGGCTTTCGCCCTGCTTACGGTCATCTCCCTGGTCATGCTCTGTCTGAATCCGGAACGGCGGATGCTCTGGGCCCTGCTGACCGCACTCTTCGCCCTGGGATACGGCCTGGTCTTCGTCATCCCCATCGGCGGCGCCGACATGCCGGTGGTCATTTCCGTCCTGAACGCCTGCACTGGTACGGCCGTCGCCATGAACGGCCTGGCCATCGACAATGTGGCCCTGATCGTGGCCGGCGCCCTGGTGGGTGCGGCCGGAGCAACCCTGTCCGTCCTGATGGCCGAGGCCATGAACCGTCCCCTCCTCAGCGTCCTGGCCGGGGGCTTCGGTGGGTCCTCCTCCGCTGATGCCCAGGACCAGGGTGCCCAGGGCACCATGCGGGAGACGACCCCGGATGACGTGGCCGTGCAACTGGTCTATGCCGACAAGGTCATCTTCGTTCCCGGGTTCGGTCTGGCCCAGGCCCAGGCACAGCGTGAGCTGGCCGATCTGGGCGAACTCCTCAAGGGCAGGGGCGTGGAGGTCTCCTACGCCATCCACCCCGTGGCCGGTCGTATGCCCGGACACATGAATGTTCTCCTTGCGGAGGCCAACGTTCCCTATGAGGAGTTGGTGGACCTGGATGAGATCAATCCACAGTTCCCATCGGCCAATGTCTCCTTGGTGGTCGGCGCCAACGATGTGACCAACCCGGCCGCGCGCAGACCGGGAACCGCGGTATCGGGCATGCCCATCCTCGACGTGGACAAGTCCCAGAACGTGGTCGTCCTCAAGCGCGGACGCGGCAAGGGCTATGCCGGCATCGAGAATGAGCTCTACTTCAATCCGAACACGCAGATGCTCTTCAACGACGCCAAGGCCAGCCTCCAGGCCATCATCGCCGCCGTCAAGGAACTGATCGCCTGATCCCCTGAAGAGATTGCGAAGAATGGCCAGGACATCGATTTTCATGCCCTGGCCATTTCATTGAATCCACGAACCTGTCCGCACCAACCGCCGGGCGACCGGAGCGCACGAAACCAGTTCCGAAAACCCGGGCTTTGGCTTGCCCACCCGTAGACCGACCCTCCGCCGACCCCAATGGGAACCCGGAGCCATATGCTGATAGGGATTGAACTCGCATCACCGGCAGGTTCCGGGATGGAGACCAGGCTGAAAGGACAGACATGCTCTCATTCGTCAACGACTATTCCGAAGGCGCCCACCCTGATGTCCTCCAAAGGCTGATCGACACCAATATGGAGCAGCTTCCCGGCTACGGCAAGGACCGGTACTGCAGCTCGGCCGCCCAAAAAATCGCCGAGGCCTGCGCCTGCCCCGGGGCCCAGGTCTTCTTCATGGCGGGCGGGACGCAGACCAACCAGACCATCATCTCCTGCACCCTCAAACCCTGGCAGGGCGTTGTGGCCGCAGACACCGGGCACGTAAACGTTCATGAGGCTGGCGCCATCGAGGCCATCGACCATAAGGTCCTGACGGTGGCGGGAGACCGGGGGAAGATCAGGCCGGACACCCTGGAGACCTACCTGGAGGGCTTCTATGCCGATGGCAACCACGAGCAGATGGTCTTCCCCGGCATGGTCTACATATCCCATCCCACCGAATACGGCACCCTCTACACCAGGCAGGAGCTCCAGGAACTGTCGAAGATCTGCCGCAGGTATGAGATTCCCCTCTACCTGGATGGGGCACGGTTGGGATATGGTCTGGTGGCTCCGGGAACCGATGTGGATCTGAAGGACATCGCCGAACTGTGCGACATCTTCTATATCGGCGGCACCAAGGTCGGAGCCCTCTGCGGAGAGGCGGTGGTCTTCCCCACGGGTGATGCCCCAGAGCATATGAGCACCATGATCAAGCGCCGCGGGGCACTCCTGGCCAAGGGGAGGCTCCTGGGCGTCCAGTTCGACGCCCTCTTCACCAATGACCTTTACCGGCGCATCAGCCGCAATGCCATCGAGACGGCCGGCCTGATCAAGGAGGCGCTCAGGGCGAAGGGGTACGAGACCTATATGGACTCCCCCACCAACCAGACCTTCGTCGTCGTGGACAACCAACGGATGGAGGATCTGGCCAGAAGGGTCAAGTTCGACTTCTGGGAGCGCAAGGACGCGGACCATACGGTCATCCGTCTGGCCACCTCATGGGCCACTTCCAAGGAGGACACCCTGGCCCTGATAGATCTGCTCTGAGCCCGACGGCCCTGGGACGGCTGGGCTTGACACGGTCCAGCCCCTCCCTTCACCCCGGCACTATCCCAATCAGGGGTGTGGAGAAGGGAATTGTGGCCAAAATCACAGGGGCTCCGGGTATCTACTTTCTCACAGTCAAACCGGACTGTCGCGCATTCTTTCCTCAATAGAATCGAGGTATTGGCGCTTGGGGAAGAAGGAGACGAAGCAGTCTCCTCCGAAGGTCAATACCGATTCAAGGACGAAAGGAACCCACATGAAGGCAGTCGTATTCGAGGAGTACAACACATTCCCTGTTCTGAAGGACATGCCCAAACCACAGCCGGGCAGCGGCGAGGTCACGCTCAAGGTCGCCGGCGCAGGCTGTTGCCATTCCGATGTCTCCGTCTTCCAGGAATACACCCCGGAAACCGGCACCCACACCAAGCCGCCCTTCATTTTGGGCCATGAGACCACAGGCTGGGTGGATGAGCTGGGCCCCGACGTGCAAGGGATCAAGAAGGGGGACGCCTACCTGGTCTATGGCCCGACCGGTTGCGGCCACTGCCCCCACTGCGTGGCCGGCCAGGAGAACTACTGCTCCAGCGCGGCCACCAACGAATCCCTGGCCCTTGGCCTGGGCCGGAACGGGGGTATGGCCGAGTACATGACCGTCCCGGTGCGGAACCTGGTTCCCCTGGGCGATGCCGATCCCATCGGCGCCGCCCCCCTGGCCGACGCGGCCCTGACCCCCTATCACGCCATCAAGGCCAGCATGCCCCACCTGGGCGGTGGCGGCAAGTACGCCCTGGTCATCGGCCTGGGTGGCCTGGGCCAGATCGCCATCCAGATACTCCACGCCCTGACCGGCGCCACCATCATCGCCACCGACACCAAGCCCGAAGCCCTGGCCAAGGCCGAGGCCAAGGGGGCCATAACCGTTCCCAGTGACGAGAACGAGCTGAAGGAGATCCGCAAGATCACCCATGGCGAGGGGGTGAACGCCGCCTTCGACTTCGTGGGGATCGCCCCCACCATCGCAGCAGCCCAGGCGGCCGGAGCCGCCGGGTCACGGGTCACCGTGGTCGGCATCGCAGGCGGCAAGGCGGAGTACGACTGGTACTCCAAGCCCTGGGAACAGGAACTCATGGGGGTCTACTGGGGGTCCATCCCCGAGCTCTACGATGTGGCCAACATGTACCGCAATGGGCAGATCCAGACCGAGATCGAGACCTATTCCATGGACGATGCCCTGGTGGCCTACCACAATCTGGTCGATAACAAGCTGTCGGCCAGGGCGGTGGTCCTCCCCAACGGGAGGCCCTGACCAGGCTCCTGAGAGGACGGCCCGGGCCGGTCCGAGGTTCGCCCCGCTACCCGACCGGGGCCGTCCACCCCTTCGGTATACTTGGAACATGCCTGAGCGGATTTCTGCCAGGCATCAGTTGTGCGGGCATAGCTTAGTTGGTAAAGCGCGACCTTGCCAAGGTCGAGACCGCGGGTCCGAGTCCCGTTGCCCGCTCCACGGTTCAACCCTCCCTGTGCGGGGTATCCTCCAGGAGCAGATGGACCAGGAAGACTCCCTCTCCGGCCTCCAGGGTCATGGAACCGCCAAGCGAATCCACCAGGGAATCGACGATGCTCAGCCCCAGGCCGGTGCTTCGGGTCATGGTCCGTGACTGGTCGTCGGTCTGGAACCGCTCCATGAGCCTGTTCACATCCACCTGCTTGCCCCCGGTTTTGTTTCCGAAGTCCAGATGGATCCTTCCCTGCTCCTTGTTCAGCTCAATCCAGGCAGAGCCCTGCGCATACTTGAGCCAGTTGCCGATCAGGTTCTGCACGACCCTCCGCATCATGGTCTGGTCCGTGGTCACCTCCACCCCGGCCTGGATCCCGGGTTCCACGGTGACGGACCGTTCGGTCAGGGCGTCAAAGACGTTGAAGAGCTCCTCCTGGACCAGGGCGGACAGGTTCACCCGGCTCAGGTCGAGGGCCACCTTCTTCTCCTGGATCAGGTTGAAATCCATCAGATAATGAAGGTAATGGTCCACCGACTCCAGGTTGTTCAGGATCCGATCCAGCTGATCCCGGTCGGTCGGTCCCTCCTTGAGCAGCTGGGCGTACCCCCTGGCCACGGTCAGCGGGGTCTTGATGTCATGGGTCAGGTTGGTCAGCATCTGCCGTACCTGCCTGGCCTGCTCGGCCTGGGCGACCTGCAGTCGTCGGGTCTTGTCCAGACCGGTGTTGATCCGACCGGCCAGGGTACGGATGGACCCACAGTTGGAGTCGACGGTCACCGATGCGTTCGTATCACGATGATTGATGTAGTCCAGGTCGGCGCTGATCCTTCTCAGGTCCGCAACCAGCAATCCGAGGACAACCACCAGAACGAGGACAATCAGTCCCAGGGCAAGCACTGCCAGGCTCACAGCCCCACCTCCACAGGTCCCGTCTTCGCGGTCCTCCTTCCCGTCGTCATATGCCATCCCGCCTGACCTCAGACCAGGCGGACACCAATGCCCCAGATCGACACGATGTAGCGCTGGTCCCCAGCATACCTGTTCAGGCTGGTCCGCAGGGTGCTCAGGTGGACGTTCAGGGTGTTCTCAGCATTGATATAGGGCTGGTTCCACACCTCGCGGTAGAGGGCTTCCTTTGCAAAGACCTGGTGGGGATGGTCCATGAGGAGCTCCAGGATGGCGAACTCCTTCCGGGCCAGATCGACCTGGTGCCCATCCACACTGACCGTATGCTCCATGCGGTCGAGTTCGATTCCCTCGAAGCTGACCTTGGGATCAGGCAGTTCAGCGGCATCCTTCCCGACCACGATGGCTCCGGACTGGCGCAGCTGCACCTGGACGCGAGCGCGGAGCTCGTCGATGTCGAAGGGCTTGGTCACATAGTCGTTGGCTCCCTGGTCCAGGAGAGCGACGGTTCTGGTCTTGTCCTGGACGGCCGTGAGGACGACGACCGGAACGGATGACCTACGACGGATGGCCTTGAGCACGCTGTCGCCTGTCACCACCGGGAGCATCAGGTCCAGGAGGACCAGGTCCGGTTCCTCCTCCTGGAAACGGGTCAGGGCCTGCGCCCCGGTCCTGGCCTGGACAACCCTGTAGGTCCCGCCCAACACATCCTTGAGCAGGGCCTGGATATCCTCCTGATCCTCCACCACCAGAATCGTCGGCATGCCTCTCCTTTCCCCACTCACCCCCATGCTACCGAAATCGTCAGGCCAGACCGGCCGATGGGAGGAGGATTTATGTTATTCTTAATGATTCCTTGACTCGGGGGTAAGAAAGCCATCCTAAGGTCGTAGGTAGTCCCAAGCAGAAAGGAACCCCATGGCCAATACCATTCTGGACATCAGCCATGTCAGCAAACGGTTCGGTCGTTTCCAGGCCCTGGATGATGTCAGCATCACCATAGCCAGGGGCGACATCTATGGTCTGATCGGCGAGAACGGGGCCGGCAAAACCACCCTGATGCGCTTGATTACCGGGCTCTCCCCCATGCAGGAGGGCAGGATAAGCCTGATGGGAAGCACCCTGGGCCAGAACAGCCGCATCCTGGGCAGAATCGGCTCGGTCATCGAAACCCCGGCTGCCTTCACCAGGCTTACCGTCGGACAGAACATGAAACTGGTCGCCATCCAGCACGGGTTGATCGACGAGGGCGCCATCGACGAAACCCTGGGCTTCGTTGGTCTGAGCGAAAAGACCAGGACCCGCGCCGGTCAACTCTCACTAGGCCAGCGGCAACGTCTGGGGCTGGCCATGGCCATTCTTCCCCACCCCGATCTCCTCATTCTGGACGAGCCCATCAATGGCTTGGACCCGGCAGGAATCATGGAGTTCAGACAGCTGCTGGCCAGACTCAGCAAGGAAAGGCGGACGACCCTCCTCATATCCAGCCACATCCTGAGCGAGCTCTACCTGGTCTCCTCCAGGTTCGGATTCATCAGCCATGGCCGACTCATCAAGGAGGTGACCAGAGAGGAACTCGACAGAGTCAATCAGGCCGGCATCCTGCTGGATGTGGATCAGAGCGCCAGGGCCGCCATGATCCTGGACCGCGAGGGCATCACCCCCTTCCAGGTCATGGATGATCACCGGATCCTGATCAGACGTCAGCATCTGGAACCAGGCCCCCTCAACCGGCTCCTGGTGGAGGAAGGTGTTCTGGTCAATCACATCAACGACCAGAAAGGATCGCTGGAGGACTATTTCATGGACCTGCTCAATCACGACCCGGAACAGCGGGGACCCGCCACTCAGGACCACCGGAACCAGGGAGGCGATAATGATTAATCAGATCAGAGCCGATTTCTATAGACAGCGACACTCCTTCGGCATGATGCTTCTTTTGGTGTGCACCGTGGCCCTGGGCATCTGGTCCACCTGGTCGAAGACCACTATTGGAATCAGCACGGGTGGCCCGGAATACAGCCACCGACTCCTGGAAATCACCAACGGAACCTGGACCGTCAAAACGGGCATGCAGTTAGGTGCCGACTCCGCCACCACGCTGATCTACCTGTACATCGCGGTCTTCGTCATCGTCATCGGCTGTGAATACAGCCAGCACACCTTGAAGAACACTTTGACATCGGGGATCTCACGCATCCAGTTCATCCTGGGCAAGTACGTGACCATCCTGGCGGATATCCTCCTCCTGACCCTGTGCTACTTCATCTCCATCCTGGCCACAGGCCTGGCCCTGGGAAGGAAGCCGGGCGCAACCTGGGCCGTCCTGTGTCGGGATACGGCAACCATGACGGTATCGGTCGGCTTCTGCATTTCCGTCATCATCAGCCTGGGTATCGTCCTGCTGGTCCTGACCCAATCCACGGTCCTTCCGGCGGTCCTGATCGTGGTGTGGCCGATACTGATCGGCCTACTGGTCACGAACCTGAACTGGAAGTGGCTGAAATACCTCGACTTCGTCGGGTTCGCTGAACAGATCGCCATCGGCACCCTCAAGGTCTACCAGGCCTGGATCTACACCGGGGTATCCCTGGGAGTGGTCCTGGCGTCCGTCATCGGATCGGCCCTGATCTTGTCCAGGAAAGAAATCTGAGGGGCAGCCCCGCCATGAGGATGCGAGACAATCTCGACTGCACGGTTACGGCAACCAGGCTCAGCCAGAACAGGGAACCGGCTTGTGGAGTCGGCCCAGAAAGGATCTGACACCGACGAGGGGAAACCGCACGAGAGTGTGCCGTTCAGCGGTAATCGCGAATAGCCTGTCGAGCCATACCGACGAATTGCCGCACGCATGCCCGGACGGAGTAGACGGTCCTGGTATGCTCCGCGTACTCCCTGGACCAGTGGTCGAGAAGGTCGGGATGCTCGAACCACCAATCAATCCGGTCGGCCAGGACCTGATCCTGGCGGGCGGGGAAGAGTGAGTTGGGGGTCAGGGCGAACTGTCCTGCAGCGCTGAGGTCCGATTGGGCGATGACCGGCACCGCCCCGCAGGCCATACCCTCGAGCACACTCACCGATTCCAGATCGGCGATGGAGGGATGGACGAGGAGATCGGCCTGGCGGAGAAGATCAGGCATGTTCCCGTTGGGGTGGAAACCGATGGAGACCGCACCCTCACCAAGCAGTTCGGCGGCCTCCGCCTTGAGCCGGTGTTCCAAGGGCCCTGTGCCGGCGATGGTCAAGGTGATCTCATCCCTGTGACGGCACCGGGACAGGGCCCGGATCAGGGTGGCGTGGTCCTTCTCCCCGGCAAGCCTTCCCGAGGCCACGATATGGAAGGTCCGGCCCCGACAGGACCTGTCGTAGCGCGTTCCGGGGTTGAACCTGGCCTGGTAACCGTTCGAAATCACATGGAGATGCGCCTCATACCCGTGTGACCGCAGAAGATCGGCCGTCAGCCGTGTGGGCACGTGGATATGGTCCACATGCCCATAGAGCCAGTGCCGGAACAGCTGGTATATGGCTGAATCAACCCCCGGCAGAAAGCGGATGGGACCACTGGAATAGGTGATGTTCTCGGGCTGGATGTGGAAGCCGGCCGTCACCGGGATGCCCATCCTCCGCGCCTGGCCAAGGGCGGCGCGGCCGAAGGCGAAGGGGGTGTAGATGTGCACCAGGTCGACCCCGGCGAAGGCCCTCCTGAAGAGCTCGGGATCCGCCCGGGCGAAACTCATCTGCTGCTTGGCGGCGACCCATGACACCAGGGGGATCCGATGGACCCGGGCTCCGTAGGAGGGGGCACCCAGACCGATCAGGCGGACCTCATGCCCCTGGGCGCGGAGCTCCTGGGCATATTGAAGCGCGGAGTTCGAAGTGCCGTTGCCCTGGTTGCCGAAGGAATCAAGGACCAGCGCCAGTGTCAGGGCCCCGCCCCGGCCTCGTTCATCATTGCCATCGCCGCCCGTGGCAGGCGGGTCGGCGGCAGGGATCTTCATCATGATGGCCTCCGGCCCCATATCACCAGCCATACTGGACACCGCACAGTGGGCGCAAACCCGGCCAATGCCCGGCCCGGCAGTGGAGTTCCCCCGGTCGAATCCGCCGGGCCGGTTTCCGGCACCCTACCCTATTCCGTCAATCCTGGTTGCAGCACCGCTCAACCCGGGCCTTTCCACCACCACGATCCTTCAGGGTCGGAAGGCCGGAACAGCCGCACCCTTGTAGTAGCGGGTGATGGCATCGGCCACATACGTGCTGTGATAGGCGGAGACCAGGGTTGCATAGGTGGGGTTGCCCCTGTCTGCCGCCCTGGCCACGATGATGTTCACATAGGGGTGGTTGGCCGGCGATTCGAGACCTCCCGGCACCTGGTAGATGGCATCATCGACCTTCATGCCTGCATCGATGATGAAGTTGGTGTTGGTGATGCCGGCGGCATAGTCGGGAAGGACGTTCACGATGCCGGTCGGGTCCACCTGGTCCAGGACCAGGCCCAGCGGGTTGTCGACCACATCCTCCGGGACGGGCGTGGTGGCCTTGGGGTCGCGCAACCCGATCAGTCCGGCGCTGTCCAGGACCTTCAGGGCCCGACCAAGGTCTATCGGATCGTTGGGGATGGCCAGGCGATCCCCCTGCCTGATCTGGTCAGGGCTGGAGTACCGCTTGGAATAGAGGTTGAGCGGCGAGATATAGGTGTCGCCGATGGCGGCGAAACGGTAGCCGTTCTTCCGGGACTCCTGCTCCATGAAGGCGTAATGCTGGAAGGCGTTCAGATCGATCTCCCTGTTGGCCAGGGCCTGGTTGGCGTAGCGGCCGTACTGGAAGGACTTCAGCCGCACCCTGAGCCCGGTATCGCGGGCGTCAAGCTCGTGTTGGACAGCCTTCCATATCTCCTCGTCGGCGTTGCCCACCACACCGATGCTGATCTCCCGCTCCCCCAGGGCGGGCCGGTTGATGCGCACATAGGCCAATCCCATCAGGACCGCCACAATCACCATGACCGCGGACACGGCCGCCAGTTCCCTCTTGGCCCGGGTTCTCCTGTTAGCCATACTCCACCCCTCTTCTCTTGGGTCTTTCTCCGCCCGCTACCGGTGCATCAGACCTTGAAGGCGGGCACGCAGGCCCCCTTGTAGACCCTGGTGATCGTGTCGGCGACATGTTTGGAATGGTAGGCGCTGACCACCTTGGCGTAGATGGGGTTGTCCTTCTGATCCCTGGTGGTGACGATGATGTTGATGTAGGGTTTGTTGGCCGGGTTCTCCAGGTCGTAGGGGACCTCGTGGATGGCGTCATGTACGCTCTTACCGGCATCCACAACGAAGTTGGCGTTGGTCACCCCACCGGCGTAGTCGGGCAGGAGGTTGAGGATACCGGCCGGGTCGACCTGTTCGATCTGCAGGTGCTTGGGGTTCTCGACCACATCCTCGGGCAGGGGGTTGGTGGCCTTGGGGTCGCGCAGACCAATCAGTTCGGCATCGGCCAGGACCTTCAGGGCACGTCCCATGTTGGTGGCGTTGTTGGGTATGGCCACCTTGTCGCCGTCCTGGAACTGGGAGGGTTTGGAGTACCGCTTGGAGTAGAGGTTCATCGGGGATATGTAGGTGTCACCGATGACGGAGAGCCTGTAGTGGTTGGTCTTGACGTCATCCTCCAGGTAGGCGTAATGCTGGGCGGCGTTGAAGTCCACCTCCCGGTTGGCCGTGGCCTGGTTGACGTAGATGGCATCCTGGAAGGGCTTGAGCACGATCCTGATGTGTTCGTTGCGGCGGTCCAACTCCTCCTGGACCGCCTTCCAGATCTGGTCGTCCGAGCTGCCGATGACCCCCACCGTGACGGTCCTGGTTCCCGCACTGGCCCGGTTGAGCCGGAAATCAGCCCCGACGACCGCCGCCAGGAGCAGGATCATGACCAGGCCCAGGGCCACCAGTTCCCTCCTGGCGCGACTCTTCCTGCCTGCACGTCTGCGATCTGCCACCTTGCTCAACCTTCCGCTTGGGTGCTCAATGCTCGATGACCTCGGCCAGGAGCCGACCGAAGAGCTCGATCAGGGCGATGAAAATGACCAGGACGATGATCGTGGCGATGGTCACGTCGTACATGTACCGCTGGTAGCCCAGCCTGATGGCGAAGTCGCCCAGTCCGCCACCACCGACGATACCCACCGTGGCCGTCTCCCCCACCAGGCTGACGATCGTGATCGTGGTCACCCGGATGATGGCGGGGATGCCCTCGCGCAGGTAGACATGCCAGATGATCTGCCAGGTGGACATTCCCATGGATTCCGCGGCCTCGATGTATCCCGGGTCCAGTCCCGCCAGAGCGGACTCGATCTGCCGGGAGAAAAAGGGGGTGATGCCCACGACCAGGGGGAAGATGGCACCCTTGGGGCCGATGGCGGTACCCATAAGCAACCTGGTCACCGGCACCAGGGCGGCAGCCAGGATGATGAAGGGGATGGACCTGAAGAGGTCGATCAGCTTGTCCAGGATGTTGAAGACGACCCCGTTGCGACGGATGCCATTGCGACGGGTCACGATCAGCCCCACCCCGATGATCAGGGAAAGGAAGAAGGAGATGACCCCGGAGACACCGACCATGACCAGGGTCTGGACCAGACTGTTGAAGAACTCGGGGAGCCGGCTCATCACATTGGGGAACCAGGCGTTCAGCAAAGACGTCATGACTTGAGTATCTCGATTCCGATATTGCGCGACTTCAGGTATTCCAGCGCACCTTTGATATGGTCATCGGTCCCGGCGATCTTTACCACCAGGCCGCCCAGGGGGGATCCGTCGACCACGTCGATGTCTCCGAAAATTATATTGACATCCAGGTCGAAGGCGCGTGAGATATACGAGACCAGGGCCTCGGAGACCTCCTTGGATACGTAGGACATACGCAGGATGACCTGACCGGGTTCCAGGGCCACCAGAGGCGAATCCTGCGCCAGGAGGTCGGTGATCTTATCCAGGTTGGATGTAGTGGCTATGAAGGATTTGGTCAGCTGGGCCTGGGGGTCGGCGAAGACATCGAAGACCTTCCCCTGTTCGACGATGGTTCCGTGATCGATGACCGCAATCTTGTTGCAGATCTGCCTGATGACGGACATCTCGTGGGTGATCAGGACCACCGTGATACCAAGGCTGTCGTGGAGATCACGCAAAAGCTGGAGGATGGACTTTGTCGTGTTGGGATCCAAGGCGCTGGTGGCTTCATCACTCAGTAGAATATCCGGCTCATTGGCCAGGGCCCTGGCGATGGCAACACGCTGTTGCTGACCGCCGGACAGCTCTGCGGGGTAGTGGTCGGCGAGGTCCGACAAACCTACCAGTTCCAGCAGTTCCGCTACCCTGGCTGCCCGCTGGTGCTTCCACACACTCCCCTCGAGGAGAGGAAGCTCCACATTACCCGCTACCGTGCGGGAGGGCATCAGGTTGAAGTGCTGGAAGATCATACCGGTACGTTGCCTCAGGGAGCGCAGATCTGCGGGAGTCAGATCCTGCACCTCCCGGCCCCGCACCTTGACGCTGCCTGAGTCATAACCTTCCAAGCCATTGATGCACCGCACCAGAGTGGATTTGCCAGCCCCACTCAGGCCGATAACGCCGAAGATGTCACCAGCATCGATATCCAGAGAGACATCAGCCAGGGCTGTCTTGTCTTCTTCCTCACCGCTTCGATAAATCTTGGTGAGATTGCGAATCTCCACCACAGGTATCCGATGGTTCACCTTCCCGCCTTCCATGTCGACTGAGTGTCATAGTAATATCCGCCACGTCACTGGACCAGGCCCACCCCTATAGGTCTTATTTATGAGCGCTTATCGGTCGATGGAAAAACGCGCCGGAAGGCACGCACGGAAACGACACCCTGCCGTGCCATCCCTCCTGTGGGAACCCATGGCAGAATGGGACCATGACCGATTCCGTCGTGCCCAACGAATTCTCGTCCATCAATGATCGTCCCCTCGGCAACCCCCTCGGCAGTCGTCCCACCAGGGTTCTGCTCCTCGGGGCCGGCGAACTGGGACGGGAAATCTGCATCAGCCTGATCCGTCTGGGTGCCTGGGTCTGCGCCGTCGACTCCTACCCGAGCGCCCCGGCAACACAGGTGGCTCACTCCTTCAGGGTCTTGCCCATGTCCGATCCAAAGGCTTTACGGGACCTGATCGCACAGATCGAACCGGACCTGATCGTGCCCGAGGTGGAGGCCATAGCCACCGACCAGCTGGCCTGGGCCGCCGACCGGGGCATCCAGGTGGTCCCGGCCTCCGGAATGGCCGCCATGTGCATGGACAGGCAGGCGTTGCGCACC
The DNA here is from genome assembly GCF_945269915.1 of uncultured Bifidobacterium sp. Taxonomy (GTDB): domain Bacteria; phylum Actinomycetota; class Actinomycetes; order Actinomycetales; family Bifidobacteriaceae; genus Bombiscardovia; species Bombiscardovia indica. The sequence goes on from NZ_CALYOY010000023.1 coordinate 15,062, forward strand.
TTCGCCCACGACACGGTGGGGCTGGATACGACACCCTACCGATTCGCCCAGAACCTGGATCACCTCCGACAGGGGGCTGAAGCGGTGGGCTTCCCCTGCATGATCAAACCGGTCATGAGCTCATCCGGGCATGGGCAGAGTCTGGTCCGCGATCCCGGAGACCTGGAGGAGGCCTGGCGGACAGCCCAGACAGGCGGGCGCGCCCGTGGCCGGAAGGACCAGCCCAGCAGGGTCATCGTCGAGGCCCTGGCCCCCCTCGAACACGAACTGACCGTCCTGACCATCTCCTCCAGCGCAGGAATCGCCACCTGCGAACCCATCGGACAGTGCCAGGAGGACGGCGACTATCGCCAGTCCTGGCAGCCCTCCGGTCTGGACAGGCCCATCCTGGAGAAGGCATCGAACATGGCGGAAAAACTGATCCGGGCCATGACCGACCTGGCCAGGAAGCAGGGCGAGACCGGTTGGGGGGTCTACGGTGTGGAGGTCTTCGTCCTCAAGGACGGCCGTGTCCTTTTCAATGAGGTCTCCCCCCGGCCACACGACACGGGCATGGTCACGATGATCTCCCAGCGGCTCTCGGAATTCGACCTGCATGCCAGAGCCATCCTGGGCATCCCCGTTCACCGGGAGGATCTGGAGCTCACCCTGCCCCCTGGCTGGTCCGCGGCAAGCCAGGCGGTCCTGGTCCGGGGCCATGGACAGGTCACCTTCACCGGAGTCCCCCAGGCACTGGCATACCCGGGAACCGATCTGCGCATCTTCTCCAAGCCCCTGGTGGAAGGCAGCAGAAGGATGGCCGTGGCCCTGGCCCAGGGGGCAGACCAGACCCAGGCCAGGGCAAGAGCCGACCAGGTGGTCCGGGCCCTTCGGGCACAGGTGGAGTAAGGCTATGATTCCCTCGGATTGTCCAGGCGGGAAGACTTGGTACCACTGTGATCAGGGGGTCATTCCACCGCCACGCCGACCCCTCCTGAAAGACCCGTGTTTGTAACTTGCCCTTGCTATTCTGGCCTCGTCCGTAGTCCGGTTATTTCCAATTCGCGAGCGCAGCTCAGGAAGGCGAACCATGGAAAAGTTGGGAATGCTCTACCAAGGCAAGGCCAAGAAGCTCTACGAAACAGATGATCCAGACCTGCTCTGGGTCGAATACACCGACCAGGCAACGGCCGGCAACGGGGCCAAGAAGGAAAACATCGCAGGCAAGGCCCATCTCAACAACCAGATCACCTCGGTGATCTTCAACCTGCTCGGGCGACGCGGGATTCCCAGCCACTTCATCCGTCGGATCTCAGATACCGAACAGCTCAACCGCCGCATGGCCATGTTCCCCCTGGAGATCGTCATGAGGAACAAGGCGGCCGGCTCCTTCGCCCAGCGGTACGGGGTCGAGGAGGGGACCGTCCTCAAGCAGCCCGTCCTGGAGTTCTTCTACAAGTCGGACGCCCTGAACGACCCCTTCATCAACCGCGATGACATCCTGGCCCTGGGTCTGGCCTCCGAACAGGACCTGGACGTCATCGCCGCCAAAACCCGTGAGATCAACCAGGCCCTGATCGCCATCTTCAAGGCCATCGACGTGGAACTGGTGGACTTCAAAATCGAAATGGGGCGGTCCTCGCAGGGGATCATCCTCCTGGCCGATGAGATCACCCCCGATACCTGCCGCCTCTGGTCGACCAGGAACCAGGACCAGGGCATCACCCACCTGGACAAGGACATCTTCCGCAGGGACCTGGGAAGCATCATCCCCGCCTATCAGACCATTCTGGACGGTCTGGCCAGGCTGGACCAGGCGGAAGCACCCAAACAGGTTTGAGACCACCCAGGGGATCCGGTACGGGAAAAGCCCCCCCCCGGAACCTCTCAAGGCCATTTCCTCACCCATCTTCTTTCTGACTACCTATCACCGCACTCAGAGAGGTGCCTTCCTTGGTCTTCCGTGTCTATACAGAAAAACAACCCGGCTTCGACGTGGAGTCCCGCCAACTGACCGAACAGATCCATACCGTCCTGGGCATACCCCAACTCCAGTCCGTCCGTCTCATCAACCGGTACGACCTGGAAGGGATCAGTCCGGAGCTATTCGAGGAGAGTCTGCCCACGGTGTTCAGCCAACCGCAGACCGACCGGGTCTCCAGAACCCTGGATCGGGCGCTGGCCGCAGAAGACCCTGAGGGGGTCGCCCATGGCGATTCTCCCAGGGTCTTCGCAGTTTCAGCCCTGCCGGGCCAGTTCGACCAGCGGGCCGATTCGGCCGCCCAGTGCATCCAGCTGATCGGTCAGGGGCAAAGGCCCACCGTGGCCACGGCCGTCGTCTACGTCCTCCAGGGTGATCTCAGTGACGAACAGGTGGAGACCATCCAGGATTATGTCATCAATCCCGTCGAATCCCGCCTGACCGGTCTGGACAGGCCCCAGACCCTGCAGCTGGACCTGGGCCATCCGGGTGAGGTGCCGGTCCTTACGGGCTTCCGCGACATGGATGAGCAGGCCCTGCGCGACCTGATGGCCAGCCAGGACCTGGCCATGGACCTGGCCGACATCCGCTTCTGCCGGGACCACTACCGCCAGGAGGACAGGGACCCCACCCTGACGGAGCTCAAGGTGATTGACACCTACTGGTCCGACCATTGCCGCCACACCACCTTCGGCACCGAACTGACCAGGATCGACATCGATGACAGGGTGGTCCGGCAGGCCTTTGACCGGTATCTGGAGATCAGGAAGGACCTGGGTCGACAGGACCGCCGCCTCTGCCTGATGGACATGGGCACGATCGGTGCCCGCTACCTGAAGGATCAGGGAATCCTGCAGGACCTGGACGAGTCCGAGGAGGTCAACGCCTGCACGGTGCGCACCACCGTCGACGTGGACGGCCAGGACCAGGATTGGCTCTTCCTCTTCAAGAACGAAACCCACAACCACCCCACCGAGATTGAGCCCTTCGGAGGGGCCGCCACCTGCATCGGCGGGGCCATCCGCGACCCCCTGTCCGGACGCAGCTACGTCTACCAGGCCATGAGGGTGACCGGGGCCGCCGACCCCAGGACCCCGCTCGAGCAGACCCTGCCGGGCAAGCTCCCCCAGCGCCGCATCGTCCAGTCGGCGGCCGAGGGGTATTCATCCTACGGAAACCAGATCGGCCTGGCCACCGGTCAGGTTCACGAACTCTATCATCCCGGTTACCAGGCCAAGAGGATGGAGGTCGGCGCGGTCGTGGCCGCCACTCCGGCAGATCATGTTCTCCGCGAGGAACCCGCTCCTGGCGACCTGGTCATCCTGGTCGGCGGACGGACCGGCCGTGACGGGATAGGCGGGGCCACGGGGGCCTCCAAGTCGCAGAACGCCGAGAGTCTGGACCAGTGCGGGGCCGAGGTCCAGAAGGGCAATGCACCCGAGGAACGGAAACTGCAACGGCTCTTCCGCCGCAAGGATGCCTGCCGTCTCATCAAGCGCTGCAACGATTTCGGTGCAGGCGGCGTGGCCGTGGCCGTGGGCGAGCTGGCCGACGGCCTCAGGATCGACCTGGACCGGGTGCCCCTGAAGTACCAGGGGCTCAACGGAACGGAGATCGCCATCTCCGAAAGCCAGGAGCGCATGGCCGTGGCCGTGGACGCCCAGGATGCCGGGACCTTCATCAGGTACGCCGGAGAGGAGAACCTGGAAGCCACCGTCATCGCCGAGGTGACCGAAGAACCCAGCCTGCGCATGACCTGGCGGTCCAAGACCATCGTCGACATCCCCAGGGATTTCCTGGGTTCCAATGGCGCCCCCCATCAGGCCGGCGCCCATGTCGCCGCCGGCTCTGCCTACCGGACCCCCTGGGACCACCAGGGAACCCTGGAATCACGTTTCGAGGAGCTCCTGGCCGACATCAACGTCTGCTCCAACAAGGGCCTGGCCGAGCGCTTCGACTCGACCATCGGGGCCGCCACGGTCCTCATGCCCTTCGGCGGGGCCAGGCAGCTGACACCCGCCCAGGCCATGGTGGCCAAGCTGCCGGTGGACGGGGCCACCTCGACAGCCTCGGCCATGGCCTGGGGCTTCAACCCTTGCATCAGCCAGTGCAACCCCTACGCAGGGGCCTACCTGGCCGTTGTGGAGAGCCTGGCCAGGCTGGTGGCGACCGGTTTCAGCCGCTCTCGGGCCTACCTGAGTCTCCAGGAGTACTACCCCAAACCAGGGCAGGACCCGGACCGTTGGGGTCTGCCGGTGGCCGGTGTCCTGGGTGCCCTCCAGGCCCAGCTGGACCTGGGGGTAGGGGCCATCGGAGGCAAGGACTCCATGTCCGGCAGCTTCGAGGACCTGGACGTTCCCCCCACCCTGATCAGCTTCGCGGTCAGCCTGGGCAAGGCACAATCGGCCGTCTCGCCGGAATTCAAGCGGGCCGGCGACCCGGTCTACCTCCTGACCCCCGACCTGTCCGGGAATGGGCCCCTACCCCGAGCCCAGGGTCTCAGGGACGTCATGGACCTGGTTGAGGACCTGACAGGCAAAGGTCTGGTCCGAGCGGCGGCCACGCCCGGATATGGGGGCCTGGCCCAGTCCCTCTTCGAAATGTGCCTGGGCAACCGGCTGGGAGTGAAGTTGGACTCCTCCATGGATTCGGACTCCCTCTTCCGCCCGTCATATGGCAGCTTCATCCTGGAAATGGGCCGGGATACCCCGGTACCCGAATGCCCTGCGGGAGCCACCCTGATCAGGCTGGGAACGGTTGAGGAACGCTACCACCTGGTCAGCGGCCAGGAGGACCTGGATCTGGAACACCTGGAGGAGGTCTGGTCCCAGGGTCTGGAGGAGATCTTCCCCTATCGGGGCAAGGGAGAGAGTCTTGAAGTCATCGGTCAGGCCGACCGGCAAGAGGATGCCGACCAGACCACGACCGGCAGGCTGACAGCAGATGTCGACCAGGGGAACGCCCCCGACCGGACTGGAGCCAGGCCGGCATCAACCGGTCCGGTCCCGGGCAGCCCGGCCAGGCCCCGGGTCGTCATCCCGGTCTTCCCCGGCACCAACTGCGAGTATGACTCCCAGCGGGCCTTCCAGGAGGCCGGGGCCCAGGTGGAGACCCTGGTCATCAGGAACCTGACCCCGCAGGACGTGGCCGAAAGCAGCCGTGCCCTGGCCGAAGCCATCAAGTCCAGCCAGATCGTCATGCTCCCCGGCGGTTTCTCGGGTGGAGACGAGCCGGACGGATCGGCCAAGTTCATCGCATCCTTCCTCCGTTCCGACCGGGTGGCGGATGCGGTCCGAGACCTCCTGAAGAACAGGGACGGCCTCATGCTGGGCATCTGCAACGGATTCCAGGCCCTGATCAAGCTGGGGCTTGTTCCCTACGGCGACATCGTGTCCACGGAGCCCACCGCCCCCACCCTGACCTACAACACCATCGGCCGTCATCAAAGCAGGCTGGTCCGCACACGGATCAGCTCCAACCGCTCCCCCTGGCTCTCCGCCTGCCATGTGGGAGACATCCACACCATGGCCATCAGCCACGGCGAGGGGCGGTTCGTCGCCGATCAGGCCGCCCTGCAGACCCTGGTCGAACAGGACCAGGTGGCGGCCCAGTACGTGGATGCCGAGGGCCGGCCTTCGATGGACCTGGACGTCAACCCCAACGGGTCCTCCCTGGCCATCGAGGCCATCACCAGCCCCGACGGGAGGGTCCTGGGCAAGATGGGCCATACGGAACGCAGCGGCCCCGACCTCTACCTGAACATTCCCGACAGGTCCTTCCAGCCGCTCTTCCGTTCGGGGGTGACCTACTTTGCCGACTAGCACTTCAACGGCAGCCGTTGCAACCATGTCCAATCCTGAAAGGGATGCAAGCCATGTCATTGGAGCTTGAAAACATCCACGAGGAATGCGGGATCTTCGGTGTCTGGGGCCACCCGGACGCGGCCAGGCTGACCTACTTCGGCCTGCATGCCCTCCAGCACCGGGGTCAGGAGGGGGCGGGCATCGTCTCCAACGACCAGGGCCACCTGATAGGGCGGCGGGGACTGGGCCTCCTGACCCGGGTCTTCCCCGACGAGGCCAGCATCTCGGAGCTGACCGGGAACAGGGCCATCGGCCATGTACGCTATGCCACCGCCGGGTCCGCCTCCATCGACAACATCCAGCCCTTCGTCTTCCGTTTCAGGGATGGTGACCTGGCCCTGGCCCACAACGGGAACCTGACCAACTGCCAGAGCCTCAAGACCCGACTGGAGGAGGAGGGGGCCATCTTCCGATCCAACTCCGACACCGAGGTGCTCATGCACCTGATCCGCCGGTCCCGGCACAAGGACTTCATGGCGGCCCTGAAAGAGGCACTGACCCAGGTGCACGGCGGCTTCGCCTACCTCCTGATGACCGAGGATGCCATGATCGGTGCCCTGGACCCCAACGGGTTCCGCCCCCTCTCCCTGGGTCAGCTGAGCAACGGGGCCTACGTCCTGGCCTCCGAAACCTGCGCCCTGGACGTGGTCGGGGCCAGGCTGATCCGCGATATCCGCCCGGGGGAGATCGTCCGTGTGGACGACTCAGGCTACGGGATCGAGTCCTACACCGACCACACCCAGCTGGCCATCTGCTCCATGGAGTTCATCTACTTCGCCAGGCCCGACTCCAACATCTACGGGGTCAACGTCCACTCGGCCAGGAAGCGGATGGGGGCCAGGCTGGCCCAGGAGTCCCCGGTCGACGCCGATATGGTCATCGGGGTGCCCAACTCATCCCTCTCCGCGGCCTCCGGGTACGCCGAGGCCTCGGGACTGCCCAACGAGATGGGTCTGATCAAGAACCAGTACGTGGCCCGGACCTTCATCCAGCCCAGCCAGGAACTGCGCGAACAGGGCGTGCGGATGAAACTGGCCGCCGTCCGGGGCGTCGTGGCCGGCAAGCGGGTCATCGTCATCGACGACTCCATCGTCCGGGGAACCACATCCCACCGAATCGTCCAGCTCCTGCGCGAGGCCGGGGCCAGCGAGGTCCACATGCGGATCGCCTCCCCTCCCCTGCGCTACCCCTGCTATTACGGAATCGACATCCAGCGCACCTCGGAACTGATCGCCGCCAAGAAGTCGATCGACGAGATCAGGGACTACATCGGCGCGGACTCCCTGGCCTACCTGAGCCTGGACGGGCTGGTGGACTCCATAGGCCTTCACGAGGATGGCCCCTACCAGGGCCTTTGCGTGGCCTACTTCAACGGGGACTATCCGACCGACCTGGATGACTACGAGGAATCCTTCCTGGCCTCCCTGACCGAACAGGACAAGGAGGGCCTGTCCAGGACCAAGGGGTCCTACGGGCTGACCATGCCGGCAGAGAGGAAGGACCACCGGGCCGCAAACCACACTTCCACGTCCATGAGTCCTTCCGGAAAGACAGGAGAGCAGAACCATGCCAGGAGCATATGAGCAGGCGGGCGTCAAGGTCGAGGCGGGCTATGAGCTGATCGAGCGGATCAAGTCCCATACCGCCAGGACGGCCAGGCCAGGTGCAGGCCAGATCGGCGGATTCGGCGGCCTCTTCGACCTCTCCTCCCTGGGATACCACCAGCCGGTCCTGGTCTCGGGCACCGACGGGGTGGGTACCAAGCTCATGGTGGCCAAGGCCGCCGGGAGGCATGACACCATCGGCATCGACTGCGTGGCCATGTGCGTCAACGACATCATCGCCCAGGGTGCCGAGCCCCTCTTCTTTCTGGACTACATCGCCTGCGGCCGCAACGACCCGGCCCTCCTGGAAGAGGTGGTCAAGGGGGTGGCCGACGGGTGCGTCCAGGCCGGGGCGGCCCTGGTCGGGGGCGAAACTGCCGAGATGCCCGACATGTACCAGACCGACGAGTACGACCTGGCCGGATTCACGGTCGGCGTGGTCGAAAAGGAGAGGATCATCGACGGGAGCGCCATCCGGCCCGGGGACCTCCTGGTGGGTCTGCCCTCCTCCGGGGTCCACTCGAACGGATTCTCCCTGATCCGCAAGGCCCTCTTCGACCAGGGTGGACTGAGCCTGGATGTCCGTCCTGACGGACTGGGCGGCCTGACCCTGTCCCAGGAGCTCCTCAAACCCACACGGATCTACGTATCGGCCCTGAAGCCGCTCTTCGACCGGGGTCTCCTGCATGGCGTCGCCCACATCACCGGAGGCGGATTCGTGGAGAAGGTCCCCCGGATCATGCCCCAGGGTACAGCGGCCGAGTTCAACATCGACTCCTGGAAGGTGCCGCCCATCTTCGACCTGATCGAACGGTGCGGCCAGGTGGACCACATGGAGATGTACAACATCTTCAACATGGGGGTGGGCATGGTCCTGGTGGTCGACCCGGCCAGGCTGGATGCCGTCAAGTCCGTGCTGGACCAGGAGCATGAGGCCTTCCATCTGGTCGGACGGGTGGTCGAGGACCGGGGCGAACGGGTCATCCTGACCCGGGGCGACTGAAGCAGCAAGCTTGAAAAGGAGACGAAGATGTCGGATAGGATTCTGGTCATCGGTTCCGGAGCCAGGGAGCACACCATCGGTGCCACCCTCCTGGCCGGGCGGAGCGTGGACGAGGTCTTCTGCGCCCCGGGCAATCCGGGCATGGTCCTGGACGGTATCCGCCTGGCCGATCTGAACCCGGCCGACCCGGCCGCAGTGGTGGATTTTGTCCATCAAAACACCATTGATTGGGTCTTTGTCGGCCCAGAGCAGCCCCTGATCGACGGCCTGGTCGACCAATTGACCGCGGCCGGCATCCCCGCCTTCGGCCCCACCAAGGCCGCCGCACGGATCGAGGGCTCCAAGGACTTCGCCAAAGCCCTGATGAGGCGGCATGGGATTCCAACGGCCGCCTATGCCACCTTCGACAACCTGGAATCGGCCCGGCAGCATGTGCGGGCGCACGGGGCACCCATCGTCATCAAGGCCGACGGCCTGGCTGCCGGCAAGGGGGTGACCGTGGCCCTGAGTCTGGACCAGGCCCTGGAGGCCCTGGAACAGATCTTCGTCGACAGACGCTTCGGCCAGGCCGGGGCCAGGGTGGTCATCGAGGAGTACATGAGCGGCCAGGAATGCTCCCTGATGTGCTTCGTCAGTGGCGACCGGGTCTGGCCCATGCCCCTGGCCCAGGACCATAAACCCGCCTATGACGGCGACAAGGGCCCCAACACGGGGGGCATGGGCGCCTACAGCCCCCTCCCCCAATTCGGACCGGATCTGGCCGCCACAGCCCTGGAGACCATCGTCAGACCCACGGTCAGGGCCATGGTCGAGGAGGGCACGCCCTTCACCGGCATCCTCTATGCGGGGCTCATGGTCACCGACCAGGGCCCCAAGGTGGTCGAGTTCAACGCCAGGATGGGAGACCCGGAGACCGAGGTGGTCCTCCCCCTCCTGACCAGCGACCTGGCCGCAGGCATCAGGACCCTGATGGATGGAGGGGAGCCGAACTTCACCTGGCGTCAGGACCGGAGCGAGATCTGCGTGGTCCTGGCGGCCGACGGCTACCCCGGTTACCCGGAGAAGGGTGCCAGGGTCCCCCTGATTGGGCCCGGAAAGGACCTCCAGGCCTACTATGCCGGGGTGGCTGGCTCCGTTCAGGACGGACTCACCGCATCCTCGGGTCGAACCGCCGTGGTCCGGGCCGGTGCCCCCGATCTCCGGATGGCCCAGGAGAGGATCTACACCCTCCTGGACGGTCTGGACACCACCGGGCTCTTCTACCGTCACGACATCGGGCACAAGGCTCTGGAAACCACCTGAGCCTGATCTCCCTGAACGCGGCAGGAGCCGCCTGCCCCCATCGGATCGGCGGCTCCTCCTGAAGCGTGCAGGAGGAGAATCCTACTGGCCGGATGAGGATTTCTTCCCCTCCCGGTCTTCGTGCCCATCCAGTCCCGGCTTGGTGGCCTGGGCCGCGGCATCACGCCTGGCCGCTTTCTCCTGCCTGGCCTTGGCGGCCCTGGCGTCGGACTTCCGGGTGGGCGTGGACATGAAGCCAGTCTTCTTGAGGTACTGCTTGCCGGCGACGATGTCATACTGGATCAACCGGTAGTCCTCCATGAGCTGTCTGGTCTTCTTGTCGAATTTCCTGGCATCCATGGGCCTGCCATCGGCATCCAGGTAGTTGGTCTGGCCCTCGGGTATCCTGTCCCAACCCTGTATCTGATTGGCCACAGGGGGCTCCAGGGCGGAGATCCGCTCGTGCAGACGCGTCAGGAAGGCCGTATAGGGCGAAACCTTGGTGTCCATGTGCTCGGCCGCCTGGGCCTGGAAGAAGTTGGGCGATGTGTAGCGGCTGTTGGGGTTCTGCCGACCGGCGGAGGTCGATGCCGCATTGGACCAGATGAAGTAGTCGGTCAGGTGAAGGGCCAGGGAATTCTTCTTATCCCAGCTTGCCGTACCGTAGATTCCGGGCAGGTGATCCCCGTAGAAGACCACGGTCACCGGTTTCCTCTGCTGTTCCAGGGAGTCCAGGAAGTCCTTGGTGGCCTGGTCGGTCAGGCTGACCCCCTTGGCATAGGTCCTGATCGAATCCATCTCGTCCTCACCCAGGGGCCGGTCGGGATCGGAGGTGGCCACCGTGAACTGGTTATTGTCGTACCAGTCGGTGTAAGGCATGTGGTTCTGCATGGTGATGATCTCGATGAACTGGTTGCCCTGATCATCACCCATCTTCTCCAGGGCACTTTCATAGGAGGCCTTGTCCGAGGCATACTGGCTCCGGTCGATCCTCTCCTGATGGGTGATGTAGTCAGGCCCTGTCAGGGAGTAGAAGTGGGAGAAGCCGAACTTCTTGTAATTGTCGGCCCGGGAGTACATGGAGGACTCGTAGGGGTGGAAGGCCTGGGACTGGGAGGGCTTGGGCCAGGCGCGGTTGACGGTCGGAATCCACTGCAGGTGGGGGATCACCTGCTGGTAGGGCGAGGTCAGCGAGGGATCGAAGTTGGCCATGCTCAGGCCGGTCATGGCCTGGAACTCCAGGTTGGCCGTACCCCCGCCATACCCCGAGGAGAGCATGAGACCGCTGGTGGTCTCCTCCTTGATCTGCCGGATGTTGGGCATGGGATCCTCGTTCAGGCGGACACCGGGCACCCTGGTCGGGTCAGAGTAGGACTCGGAAAGAATGTAGACCAGGGTGGACTCGTCGGTGTAGGCCGACCTGTCCCGGTTGATCTTCTCCGCCTCCGACCCGTAACGTTTGGCCAGGGACTTCATGGTGGCCTGGCTGTAGCCGGCCGGCATCTCCATGACCTTGGGCTTGAGCTGCCGGGAGAAGGAGACGAAGACCCCGTTGCGTTGGGCGTCATAGACCGAATCCCACATGGAGGGCATGTCACCCATCCACTGGGAGACATGGTAGGCGGGGCTGCCATAGGTGCCGACCGTCGACATGAAGACGGCCACCACCAGGGCGGGAACCAGAACACCGACCAGCCGGATCGAGGCCCCCAGGGGCTTGTTGCCTGTGCGGACCCAACGGCCACGTTTGGAGTCCATCCGGGTCAGCAGCCAGCAGACCAGAACCAGCAGGACCAGGGCCACCAGACCGAACAGGATCATGGTCAGGGCCCCGGAGGGAATGAAGGAGACCAGGCTGCCCGCATCGGCTTGAAGGAAGTTCAGGTCTGAGGGAAGCACGGTCTCGTATCTGGATTGCACCTTGAACCGCTCGATGATCGCAATGACGGTGACCGCGGCCAGCATGAGACCGGAGGAGATCCAGAACCGGTTGGTCATGAAGATCATGGCGGCGTAGACCAGGCCGATGGCCAGCATGTTGAGGATAAGAACGAAGCGTTGGGCGGTCCACATGGCCGAGATGAACCCCCAGAACCCGATCAGGGGGTTGGAGAGCTCCACCCGGGAACTGGCCAGGGAGACCCCCCATTGCAGGATGCCCACCAAAACGAAATCCATGCAGATGAAAATCAGTGCGTAGACCCACCACTTCGGTGAGAAGCGGTCCTTCAAGCCCCCCAACCTCGAATGTGTACGCTCCTGCCCGGTCCGAGACCCTTGGGCGGACTCAGGACCGGCATCTGTTTCACTCACGAAAACTCCTGACCTCAGATATACATTTCAAATTCTGCGAGATGGGGAAACCATCGAGAACACCATACCAGTGCAAGTCTTCACAGCCGACCAGACAATCCAGAGGCGAAAACCGGCATCACCCATTGCCGCCGACCGACCAGGACATGAGGGATCAGCCGGCCGCCGTGGCGAATTCCTTGATCAGTGCATCGATCCAATCCTCCAGGCTGTTGTACTTGGAGGGCATCTGCTCACTGATCTGGACGATGGGGACCTTGGAGGTCCTGGCCGTTCCGGTGATTTGGTCGGTGAGGCTGTTGGCCTCCTGGGTGTTGTAGACGAGCAGGTCCACCTTGGCCTCCCTGAGGAGTTCCCGGAACCGACGGATGTCATCGGGAGAGGGCTCGCTCTCGTTGGCCACGGCACGAAGGTACCCCTGGGGTGTCAGATCCTCCATGCCCAGGTCCTCGGTCAGGTAGCTGGCCACGGATTCGGTGGCGGCGAACCGCTTGCCCCGGGTACTCTCCTTCACCTTGGCGATCCGCTCGTTGAGCCTGGTCTGATCCCGGTTCCAGGCCTGGTTGAGCCGGTCGAACCGGTCAGCTTCCCGGGGTCGCAGCTTCTTGTAGGTCTGGGTGAGGGCCTTGGCGGCAGAGGACCTGGTCTGTGACGAGAACCAGATGTGCGGATTATCGCCGGTCCGGTGCCCAGATCGGGCGGCCAGGTCGACCAGCTCAACACCATTGGTCTGGGCGGCCTTGGCGGCCCATTCGTCCACTCCGGCTCCGTTGACGATGACCAGGTCGGCCTTGCTGATCATGGCTATATCCGCCGTGGTGGGTTCATAGTCGTGGGCATCTGTGGAGGTGTTCCGAAGGACCGTCTTCACCTCGACCTGGTCTCCACCCAGCCGCGTGGCCAGGGAGGACCACTGGTTGATGCTGGTGACCACGGAGATCGGCCCCGATTCCGACCCATCCTGCTTGGAAGCGCCACACCCGGCCGAGGTGGCCAGAAGGACCAGGCAGACCAGGGCCGAAATGATGGCAGGGAGGGATGACGACAGACTGCGTTTGGGCATGATTCCGTGGAACTCCTTCTCCGGACCTGATGCTTCCGGACGTCTTTACTGAGATTGATTATCAATAAGGTCAGCATCGTCCATCCCATGGACAGTCACCTGCGCCGCTCCCACCTTCACGGGTCGGATGATAGGCACCGACACGCCGGAACCCCGGACTGGCACCGCCTTTCGATTCGATCAGGTTCAGAAGAGGCATCTCCTGTTGGGAGGATTGGATAGTATTGAGGTTTGCAAAAACGAAACAGCCTGTAGGGTACACGAGAATAAGCAGTCACTGTTGGCGGCGAGGGAATTCCATCCATCACGGATGCTCCCCCACCGCCCCGGATGAAATCCGTATGGAAGGATCCTATGCTCAAGTGGTTGGCTCAGATTCGTCTGACATCAGGGGGGCTGCCCATCGCCCTGTTCGCCTTGACCGCCCTGGCCCTGGTGGTCCTGGTCGTCATTGCACTCCTGGACCGTCGCTTCAAGGACCTGCTCCGCCAAGTGGGGATGGGAATCATCTGCGGTGCCGTCGGTCTCCTCCTGGCCTGGCTCCTCTCGGACGTCTTCATGGTCTTCGGAGTCTCCCTGGGCTGGATGGTCATCCTGGCCGTGGGCCTGGGTTTCCTGGCCGCCGGATTCTCGGTCATGGCCCTGATCCACAACCATGGTTGGCGGAGGGTCCTGGCCGCCCTCGCCATCCTTCTCACGGTGCTCTCCACCGCCCTGCGCATCGACATCATCTACGGCGAGTTCACGACGGTCGGGTCCATCTTCAGCGTGCCCATCTATCCGAACCTGACCAGGACACCCCCCGAACGGGCCACCATGTCGGTGGAGGAATGGCGGAACCTTTCCAGTGAGGGGAGGACCCCCAGTCATCCTGCCCAGGGGCGGACCTATACGACCAGAATCGTGGGCACGGAATCGAACTTCCACGCCCGTCCCGCCGACATCTACCTTCCACCGGCCGCCCTGAGCACCAAGCCGCCGGCACTCCCGGTCTTCGTGCTCCTGGCCGGCCAGCCCGGCAGCCCGGACCGGCTCTTCACGGCCGGTGGCATCCAGGACCTGATGGACTCCTACGCCGCCCGCCACAATGGCCTGGCTCCGATCGTCGTCTCCCCGGACCAGAACGGTTCCTCCACCCACAACACCCTATGCGTGGATTCACCTGTCTACGGGAATGCAGAAACCTACCTCAGCAGAGACGTGCCTGCCTGGATTCGGCAACACCTTCCCGTGGCGGCACAGCCTTCCATGTGGGCCATCGGCGGATTCTCCCAAGGCGGCACCTGCTCCACCCAGCTGGGCCCACGCCATCCAAGAATCTACGGAAACATGCTCCCCGCCGACGGGGAATTGGAACCCACACAGGGCAATCAGGACCAGATGATCAAGGACTACTTCGGCGGTGACCGTGCCAAGTTCCTGGCCCAGGTCCCCACCCGGGCCATCGCCGCCAAGGCACCCTCCGGGCAGGCCCTCTTCACGGCCGCAGGCTCCATGGATCCCCACTCCCAGAAGAACATGATGGCCATCGCCAAGGCCGCCAAGAGCGCAGGAATGACGGTCGAAGTTGTGGTGGCCCAAGGTTCCGGGCATGACTGGCACACGGTCAGGACAGCCTGGAAACCCGGATTGGAATGGCTGGGGGAACGTATGGGGTTGGGCCCCATGGACCGGGCAATAGAAGACCATCCCAACATCACCCGACTTCAAGTACGGTGATTCCTCCCGACCACCGACAACAACAGGAATCGAAGCGAACATGGAAACAATGCAAAAGGGCCCGAACATGATGGAGAAGTCAGCCCGGGCCGCTCTGGCCCAGGACCTGGTCCGGTGGTTGCAACGACATGTCCTGGCAATCAGCTTCACCCTGGTCCTGGTGGCGGTCAACCTCTTCTCGTGGCTGATCATCTGGTTCCTGCGCCTGCCCCGGACGAACAGGATCGGTACCCCCTTGGCCGACCTGATCACCCATAAGAACACGGCCCCCCTGCCCGGGTCGCATGAACCGGATCTCCCCCTTCAGTTCGCCAGACTCCTGGTCACGCTCTTCATCACGAGCGGACCCATGCAGCTGATCGTCGACTCCCTCCTGGTCCTGGTCGTGCTTTGCATCGCCGAAACCCGTCTCGGCAAGCGCAGAACGGTTCTGGCCTGCCTGTTCAGCGCCGTGGGCGGCGCGGTCATCGGCCTGCTGATTTGCGCGGCCATCAACACCCTCCAGGACCACTGGTCATGGTTCCTGCGGATTCCCATGACATTGAACCCGATCACCCTGGTCATCGGCGCCCTGATGGCCTCCATTCCCTTCAGCGACTTCCTCTGGCGCAGACGTATCGGCCTGGTCGGCTACACGTCCCTGATTCTCCTGGTCCTCTACACCGGCAACCCGGGCATCTACTGCGCCTTGGGTGCCGCCCTGATCGGCCATCTGGTCGGCCGCATCTGGCACGGCCCCGTCAAGGATGCCAACCTGACGGGCAAGAGCGGATCCTATGAGACCAGACACCTCCTTGGGGCCGTCTCGACGGTCCTGGCCCTGGGCCCCCTGGTCACGGCCTCGTCCAAGGTCAAGGCGGGATTCTTCACCCCCCTGGGCATGTTCCTGAGTCCTGACCACGCCACCAGCGCCAGTCTGGCCCGCTGCCTGGCCAGGAACAACAAGGCCAGCTGTTACGCCCAGTACGGGTTCACCCCCGGCCACACCGTCGGCGGGGCCATCTTGACCCTGCTCATGCCCACCCTGGTCATGCTGGCCATCTCCTGGGGCATCTATCACGGCCGCAGGGTGGCGGCTGCCGCAAGCCTGGTCCTGAACGGCCTGACCGTGGTGCTCGCCCTGCTCTATTACCTGGTCTTCCCGATGACCATCGGCGACGGTCTCACGCGTGCCATCCGACACGGAGCCATCCCCTCCCTCCTGGTCATATCCCTGCCGCCCTTGATCTTCTGCCTCTTCCTCATCCATAACATGCGTATCTTCCTGGTACGCACCATATCCTCCCGCCTGCGCATCGGCTGGGGGGCCATCCTGATCGGTTTCGTGGCCACGGCGGCCGGATACATCTTCTACGCCTCGGCAAGCCCCACCTCCTTCCGGCCCTCGGCCACCATGAGCACAATCCTGTCCGAACTGCCGGAGCTCTACCTGCCCAACGGGATCGCCGGCCGGTTCCACCCATCCATGGTGCCCCGGACCCTGACGGGCGTCATCGTCAGCGATGCCGTCGGTTTCATCTTCTGGATGGTCTTCCTGGTGGTCCTCCTCGACTGGATGCGCTCCTCGGTCATCCGGAACGAAAGCGAGCACCTCAGGGCCGGGACCCTGGTCCAGTCGGGTGGTGAAAGCATGTCCTTCATGACCACCTGGGAGGGGAACAGCTACTGGTTCTCCCCCACGGGACGTTCGGCGATCGCCTACCGGGTTCTGCACGGCATCGCCCTGACCACCACCGGCCCCTTCGGGGATTCTGATGAATTCATGACCGACCTCGATGATTTCACCCGGTACTGTTCCCAGCACTCCTGGTCGCCGGTCTTCTACAGCGTCCACAAGCCCCAGCGCGACCAGCTGGCCCTCCGGGGCTGGTCCACCCTGAAGGTGGGATCCGAGATGGTCATCACCCCCAGCCAGTGGCAGACCCGGGGTAAGAAGTGGCAGGACATCCGCACCGCCATCAACAAGGCCAAGCGAGACGGAATCACCGACGTGCTGACCACCTTCAACGACGCACCCTGGGACGTCCAGTCCCAGATCGTAGACATCTCCGAACAGTGGGCCGAGCTCAAGGCCTTGCCCGAGATGAAGTTCACCCTGGGTGGTCTGGACGAGCTGCGAGATCCCCGCATGATCATCCTCTACGCAATCGACGCCGGGGGGACCGTCCTGGGGGTCACCAGCTGGATGCCCACCTACCGTCAGGGACGGGTCATCGGATGGACCCTCGACTTCATGCGGCACCGGACCGACAGCCCCAACGGGATCATGGAGTTTCTGATCGCCCGCATGGCCGAACGTCTGCGCGACCAGGGCACCGTCGACTTCATGAGTCTGTCAGCCGCTCCCCTGGCCGGAATGGACCCCGACCAGGACGAGACCCCCGCCAACACCGAGTTCCTCCAGCACGCCCTGCAGATGGTGGCCGATCTGATGGAGCCGGCCTACGGGTTCCGCTCCCTCTTCTTCTTCAAGAGGAAATTCCAACCCACCGAACACCCCGTCTACATCTGCTACCCCGATCCCGCACAGCTCGTACAGATCGGACTGGCCGTGGTCCAGGCCTATCTGCCCAACCTGACGGCTTCCCAGGCACTGGATGCCCTGAAGGCCATCATGCCCAGCGGCTCCTCCAAGGAGAAGTCCAAGGAACAGGGCCCGGAGGCCGGGGACCATGGGGGTGAACCGGGAAACACCCCGAAGAAACCCGATAAGCATGAAGGTGAATCTCGGACTTCCCGGAAAGGTGAGCCCCAGACCTGAGCGGCCCGTTTATTCGTCGGTCTGGGTTGCCTGGCAGTCACCGCAAAGACCATATACCTCAAGGGTGTGGGATGAGACCGTGAACCCATGCGCACTCGCCACCGACTGGAGCCACCCATCATCCGGAGGCGTGATCTCGATTGTCCTTCCGCAGGACTCACAGACCAGATGATGGTGGTGGTGACGTTGGGCCGTGCAGATCCGATACAGGCGCAACCCACCATGCTCTATGCAATCCAGGTTCCCCGACAGGTGGAGGGCGTTGAGCCGACGGTAGACGGTGGCCAGACCGATCCGGCACCCCGAGTCGTTCAGGACCTTGTGCAGGTCCTGGGCCGAGACGAAATCATCCTGTGCATGCAGGGCCTGCCAGACGGCATCCTTCTGTCTGGTCTTCCTGGAAGCACTGGCAGTCATCGTTCGGCACCCTCCTTGAGCTCTTTCACCCTACAGCACAGGGGCAAGGAGGGTAAGGTGTTTCGGCTCAGCGCAAGTCATCCCAGCAGCCGGTGGCCTCCAGATCCCGGGCCGTGGCCTGGGGGTCATCGGTCAGGACGGTCAGATGGCCCATCTTCCGGTTGGTCCGCACCTCGGCCTTGCCGTAGTCGTGCAGATTCCACTCCGGGTGGGCGGTGAGCTCTTTCAAGACCGGCTTCACATGCTGGCCCAGTACGTTGACCATGACGGCCGGGCTGAGGAGGCGGGGCTGGTCCAGGGGCCATCCGGCGATGCCGCGGATATGGGCATCGAACTGGTCCATGGAACAGGCCTCGATGGTGTAATGGCCGGAGTTGTGCGGGCGTGGGGCCAGTTCGTTGACCACCAGGCTCCCGTCCTGCATCAGGAAAAGCTCAATGGCCAGGGTTCCGGCCAGTTCGAACCCCTCGGCCAGCCTCAGGGCCAGCTGCCTGGCCTCCTCCTCGACCTCGTGCCCGACCCCTGCCGGTGCCAGGGTCATGTGCAGGATGTTGTGACGGTGATCGTTGCGGACCAGCGGGAAGGCCACGTACCGGTCCCCGTTGCCGGTCACCAGGATCGAGGCCTCACAGGCAAAATCAACGAACCCCTCCAGAATCGATGGCGGGAATCCCTGGCCATCGGCCTCATCCCTCCTGGTCCGTTCAACCACCTGATCCAGGTCCTCCTGCGAACGCAGGACCACCTGTCCGTGACCGTCGTAGCCGCCGGTGCGGGTCTTGAGCACAGCCGGGTAACCGAGTTCGTCCAAGGCCTTCTCCAGATCGTCCATTCCGTCGACCTGCCGCCAGCGTGCCGTGGCGGCACCATGTTTATTGATGAAGGTCTTTTCATGGACCCGGTCCTGGGTGGTCCTCAGGAGATCCGTCCCCTGGGGTATGGCCACCTGATCCCTGACCTTGTCCAGGGCATCGGCATCCACATTTTCAAACTCATAGGTCAGCACGTCACTGCGCTCCGCCAGCTGACGGATGGCGTCCTGGTCATCGTAGTCGGCCACGATCTGGAAATCGGCCACCTGGTCGACCGGGCAGTCCGGCGTGGGGTCCAATACGCCGATTCTGAACCCGTGGTACCGGGCGCTCAGAGCCATCATCCTCCCCAGTTGGCCACCCCCGACGATGCCGATGACCGCACCGGGCTCCAGGTGGTCGATGCGCCCCCCGGTTTCCTCAGACAAGCTCGGCATTGGATTCCTCGACCTTCTTGGCCAGATCCTGACGGTAGTCCTCCAGGGCCTTGGCCAGACCCTGATCCGTGGTGGACAGGATGCCAACGGCCAGGAGACCGGCATTGGCGGCACCCGCCTTGCCGATGGCCGTCGTGGCCACGGGGATGCCGGAGGGCATCTGGACGATGGAAAGCAGCGAGTCCACGCCGCTCAGGGCGTGGGAGCGGACAGGTACACCGATGACCGGAAGGGTGGTCTGGGCGGCGAGCATGCCAGGCAGGTGGGCGGCCCCTCCGGCCCCGGCGATGATGACCATGATGCCCCTGGACCTGGCCTCATGGGCGAAGTCGGCCATGAGGCCGGGAGTCCGATGCGCCGAAATAACCTGCTTCAGGTAGGGAACATGGAACTCGTCCAGGATCATGCAGGATTCCCGCATCGTCTCCCAATCGCTGGACGACCCCATAACAACTGCAACCAGGGGCTTTTCGCTGACCTTGTCAACCATTTGGACCTCCCTCGCTTGGCACTCCCGATAGTACCCAGCCCCGCAGAGATTCCCGGACGGGAAACCGGTCGAAACCGTGCCGATTGTAAATTCCTGGAACCCTGGGCATCCGAATCGTGTCAGTCTGATGGATGTTAGGGCCAGGCATCGTGAACAAATGGTGCTCTCGATATCACCGTATCGGCCAGCCGATAGAATCGTTGCCACACGTATGGTCATGATCCACAGACCGGAAGGACGGAAAACGGACGGGCATGGGTACACTTCTCGATCGAATCGACTCCCCTCAGGACCTGAAAGGTCTGACCGAGGATGAGTTGGACCGCCTGGCACAGGAAATCCGTACCCTCCTGATCCGATTCTGCAGGCGGTACGGGGGGCATCTCGGCTCGAACCTGGCCGTCGTGGAAGCCACCATCGCCATCCACCGGGTCTTCGACCTGCCCCATGACCATTTGGTTTTCGACGTTTCCCATCAGGCCTACACCCACAAGATCCTGACCGGACGGCGGCTGGCTTTCTCCGACCCGGAGCACTTCGGGAAGGTGTCCGGTTTCACCTCCCCCAAGGAAAGCGCGTACGACGACTTCGTCCTCGGGCACACCGGCACCTCGATCTCCTTGGCCTGCGGGTTGGCCAGGACACGCGACCTGACCGGCGGCACCGGCAACGTCATCGCCCTGATAGGCGACGGTGCCCTGAGCAGCGGACCGGCCTTCGAAGGGCTGGATTGGGCGGCCGAGCAGGGCGGCAACCTGATTATCGTCGTCAATGACAACGAAATGTCCATCGCCGAAAACCATGGCGGGCTCTATCGGACCCTGGCTGGGCTCAGGGAGACCGGCGGCCGATCCGACCAGAACCCCTTCCGCGACCTGGGGCTGGATTACCGCTATGTGGAGGAGGGCAACTCGATCGAGCCGCTGGTGCGGACCTTCGCGGAGGTGAAGGACACCGACCACCCGGTGGTGGTCCACATCCATACCCGCAAGGGACTGGGACTCGGCCAGGGAAGGGGCGAGGAAACCGGGACCGGTTCCGGTGAACCGACCCTGCCGGCCCTCCCCGCCGAGGGACGGGTGGAGGCCAACCACTGGCAGAACGGCATTGCATCCAACGGCAAGGCACCCAATTCCCGCAAGGTCTACGGGAGAATGGCCATGCAGGCGCTTCAGAGCCGCTTCCCCCAGGAGCCCGGACTGGTGGTCATATCCCCTGCCACCCCCTTATCGAACGGCATCGATCCTGATTTCCGTCGGCTTGCCGGCCGCCACTACATGGACGTGGGCATAGCCGAATCGCACGCCGTGGCCTTTGCGGCAGGGCTTGCCAAGGCCGGAGGCACCCCGGTGGTGGCCACATCGTCCACCTTCTTCCAACGTGCCTACGACCAAATCGAACAGGAAATGGCCATCAACGGCAGCGCTGTGACCCTCCTGACCTTCTCCAATGGACTGTCGGGAACCGATGCCACCCATTCCGGGGTCAGCGACATCGCCATGATGAACTCCATCCCCGGTCTGACCTGTCTGGCGCCCGGAAACGGGGCCGACTTCCTGCAGATGCTGGCCTGGGCCACCGGACCAGCCCGTCGACCTGTCGTCATCCGCGTACCCGGCGAGCGCACCCTCGCCTCGGAACGTGCCGCCGGCCTGCCCGATACCATGGAATCCAGAATCGCCGGGGGATCCAGAATCAACCTGGATTCCGGATCGGCCGTGGGATCCACAACCGCTCCCCAATCCCAGCCGACTTCCCTGTCCAGCCTTTCCGATGCCTCCCCCGACCAGACCGACCCATGGGAGTCCTATAGAATCGTCAGAAAGGGCCGTACCGTAGCTCTCCTGGGCCTGGGCGACATGCTTCCCCTGGCATTCCAGGCGGCCGATTCCCTCCAGGCCCAGGCCGGCATCAATGCGACGGTTGTGGACCCACGGCAATATTCCCACCCCGATAAGGACACCCTGGAAACCTTGGGCAAGGACCACAACCTGATCGTCACCATGGAAGACGGTCAACTCCCGGGTGGTTGGGGGCAGGGAATCGCGGCTTTCTTCGGATCCGACAGCACTCGGGTCCTGACCTTCGGAGCCGACAAGGAATTCAACGACAGGGTACCACTCACGGATCTCAGCCAGCGGTACCGTCTGAGGACTGAGGATATGACCACTGCCATCCTGTCCGCGCTCGAGGGCAAAAACTAGATTTCTTCAGCGTATGTCCAACGCCTCGCCCCGCAGCCTCCGGGCTCAAGTCAACGACATCGCTCGGTGACTCGCTGGACCGGCCCTGTGAGTACAATATAGGAGTTCGGCCCCGTAGCTCAGCTGGATAGAGCAACTGACTTCTAATCTGTAGGTCGCGAGTTCGAGTCTCGCCGGGGTCACCAACC
>NZ_CALYOY010000024.1 GCF_945269915.1 uncultured Bifidobacterium sp.
TCCGCCGGGTTCTTCGCCGGTCTGGTTGCCGTCCTCTTCGCCCATTCCCTCCTGGACCCACAGACCCATGCACTCCTGGCTACCGGCCTGCTCGGAGGGTTCTCGACCTTCTCCACGGCCATCAACGAGGTGGTGACCATGAGGCGAACCCGGGCCAATCAGATGGCCCTCGCATACTTCCTGGTCTGCCTGGCCCTGCCCCTCCTGGCCGCAGCCTTGGGTTACCTCCTCGGCGGACTCCTCTAGTCGAATCAGTCCGAGTCGTCCATCCCGGCATTTTTCCTGGTACTGGCAAGAATCGGGGCTGTCCCTGATGAAATCGAAACGGGCTACTCGACACCTGCCTCGACCGTGGCCGGAGACTTGAGGGCACTGCGCTTCTCGCCATTGTCCGAGTCGGCATCAATGGCATGCTTGTCGTCGTGACGGCGCCACCAGGCCGAGAGGACCGATCCTGAGATGTTGTGCCAGACACTGAAGAAGGTCGAGGGTATGGCCACGATCGGGTCGGCCGCAAAGGCCTGGAGGGCCAGGGTGGCGCCCAGGCCGGAGTCCTGCATGCCGACCTCGAAGGTGATGGCCTTCTGCTGGGCGTAACGGAACCCCTTGGGGTAGACCCGGTACATGAGCTTGCCGAAGAGGAAGCCCAGCCCATATCCGCAGAGGTTATGCAGCATGACCACCGGCAGGACCAGGGCCGTGGCGGCGGTGAAGAGCTTGGCATTATTGACGGCCACGACCACGCCGATGATGACCAGGATGGCTATCTGGGAGATGGCGGGGAGCGCCACGGTGACCTTTTGTACCTTCTCCTTGAAGATGGCATGGACCGCCACACCCAGGCAGATCGGGATCAGGACCACTTCCAGGGCGGTCAGGAAGAGCTTCTCAGTCGGGATCGCCACATACCGGCTGGCCAGCACGTTCATCAGGAAGGGGATCATGAAGGGTGCGCAGATGGTGGAGAGGAGGCCGATGGAAACGTCCAGGGCCACATCGCCGCGCGAAAGATAGGACATGACGTTGGAGGAGGTTCCCGATGGGCAGCAGCCGACCAGGATCACACCCACCGCAATCATCCCGTCCAGGCGGAAGATCTTGCAGAGGAGAACCGCCAGAAGCGGCATGATCAGGTAGTGGGCCACGGTGCCGACGATGACCATCAGGGGCATCTTGATGATTCGCTTGAAGTCATTCAGACTCAGGGTCAGCCCCATCCCGAAGAGGATGATGCTCAGGAAGTAGTTGGTATAGCCCTTGGCCCAGAGGCTGACCTGGGGAAGAAGGAAATTGACGGCGGCCCAGACCAGAACCACCAGGATGAACCACTTGGTCAGCCAATCACTGAATCGTTTGACACCACTCATGCTTTCCCCTACTCCCCTCTCCGGTTACTCTCAAGTGGTCAAAGATAAACACGATCAATGGGGGGACCGACAAAACGACCGCATAGTGAACTCGTCAAGTCCGCCGAACGGGCGAGGACGCCCCTCCTGTTCCTGCCGATTGTGACGTATTCGCCCTTCAGCGGTATAGAATCGCCTCGAACGAAATTCCTCAAGGGGAGGGTGAGCATGATGAAGATGACAGTGGTGGCGGCCAACGGGAAGGCCGGGTCGAAAATCGTCGAGGAGGCGCTCTCCAGGCAGCTGGATGTCGCCGTCGCAGTACGGGGCAGCAATCGCACCAAGGCCCAACGGGTACTGATCAGGGACCTGATGGACCTGACCGCCGAAGACCTGGCCGGTAGCGATGTGGTCGTGGACGCCTTCGGCGCCTCCGCACCTGATGCCCTTCCTCAGCACACCACGACCCTGATGCATCTGGTGGACATACTCGCGGGAAGCCCGACCAGACTGCTCGTTGTGGGCGGGGCCGGCAGCCTCTATATGGATGCCGACCATACCCTCCAGCTTAAGGACACCCCGGATTTCCCCAAGGGATTCAAACCCCTGGCCCAGGCCATGGGCAAGGCCTTGGATAGGCTCAGGGAGCGCTTGGACTGCCACTGGACCTATGTCAGCCCGGCTGCGGATTTCCGGGCTGATGGACCACGGACCGGCCGCTACCTCCTGCGTGGTGAGGAGTTTTCCACCAATGACCAGGGCATCAGCATGATCAGCTATGCCGACTACGCCATCGGCTTGGTTGATGAGGCCGTCAAGGATGGTCACGACCATCAACGCATCTCCCTGATCGGGCGGTGAAGTCCGGTTCACGACACCCGGATCGGATGAGAGTCCGGCTTTGTATGCCGTCTCAGCCGGCTCCTGCCTCAGGGCGATTCCATCATTCCGGAACCGGGCAGAAGACCTCGACGGCGGTGTCCACGGGGACGTGTTCCATGACCCGCCGGGCATCGGGGATGGTCAGCCCCACACACCCGTGGGAACCGGGTCGAATACCGAGGAGATCGGCCTGGTCGGCGATATAGGCTCCGTGCGCTTAGGTGGGGACACTGCGGAAGAGGAAGACCCCATGATGGAGGAAGCCGGTGTAACACCGGGCTCCCATACCCTCCCGCGCATTGAAGAACGGGTCCCCCCGCTCAGGCTCGATCTCGAAGGTGCCCCGCGGTGTCGAGTCGTCCATACCGGTCGTAGCGAACATGGCGTACAGGGAGGTCGACCCGGAACGCACATGGACACGCCGGTCCTTGATGCTGACCACCAGTTCCATGTCGGGGACAGTGTTCGGATCCGAATAGGGAATTGACTGGGAGGGTTCACGCCAATCGACGGGGCGGTCGGGGGTCGGGGCGTTCAGGCTGACCCTTGGGTTTGCCGACCTGACCGGAGGTATCGGGCTGCCGGGGCCTCCTTTTCACCTGCTTGCCGGCACCCTCCGGCCCTCCCCTGCCTGAAGCCGAATCATGAGACCGGTTGCCCGGGAGGTCGACGGGGCGTCATGACCTGTCGGCTCACCGGGATGGAGCAGGTTGACCATGACGATGCTCAGGACGATGACCAGGGCCGAGGCCAGAATGACCAGGGCCGTCCGAAGGGAGGGGGCGAGGATGGCCGCGAGCAGGCGCCTCGGGACGCTGTTCCTGCGGGCGTTTCCCCTGACCACGGTCTATCTCTCCAATCCGGAAGGGTCGGTGCCTGGCACCGGAACCATCCTAAGCCGCATGGGCGGGCTCAGGAAAGGGCCATATCGGCCAGGACCTGCCTGGCCCACCCCTCCAGCAGGGTCGCGACCACCTCCGGTTGCTCGAGCTGAAGGTTGTGGCCCGCCCGGTTCAGCACCGCATAGGAACCGCGTGGGAAACGCTCGACCAGGTCGAACTGGTCGCGGTACCCGACGCGTTCATCCTGCCGTCCGCAGATGAAGAGCGTGGGTGCGATGAAGGTTGACCAGACCTGGTCGAAGTCGGTGTCAAGCTCGTAGGCCCCACTCAGACGGGCCACCGTATCCGGATCCGCGGCACGGATGCCGGGCAGAACCGTCCGGACGAAGGCCTCCAGGTGCTCCCTGGACTCGACCACGGCCATCTCCTGATAGGCGCTACGGGTGGACTCATCGACGGCCGCCAGGGCCTGGTCGTCCCGGGTCAGGACCTGACGGGGCGGCAGGGTACGGCGGGTCCTGTCTGGGTGGACGACCGGGGCCAGGAAGGCCATCCCCAGGCAGCGGGACAGACGCGAGGCCGCGGCATGCCGGGCCATGAGGCCGCCCATGGAGTTGCCCACCAGGGCGAAGGGACCGCCCTGGCTGAAGATGTCGACCTGGTCATCCACCCAGGAGGCCAGGTCCGCAAGGGTCTCCACACCTGGATCGGGAGGCGTCCGCCCGAAGCCGGGCTGGTCCAGATAGATGCGCTCAAAGCCCCCGATACGGTCGAAGACCTGATCCAGCTCGATGAATAGTCGATGGTCCACACCGAACCCGTGCAGGAAGATCAGGGGCAACCCCTGGCCCCTCCGTATGGCGAATCCGGGACGGGTGCTCACTTCTTCCCCCCAGAGGGGATGCCGGTCTTGAATTCGACGATGTCACCGTCCTGCATGACATAGTCCTTGCCCTCCAGGCGCATCTTGCCCTCCTCGCGGACCTTGGCATAGGAACCGTCAGCGGCCACGAAGTCGTCATAGGAGACCACCTCGGCCTTGACGAACCCCTTCTCGAAGTCCGTATGGATGACACCGGCGGCCTGTGGGGCCGTCCATCCCTGGTGAATCTGCCAGGCGCGCACCTCCTTGACCCCGGCGGTCAGGAAGGTCTGCAGCCCCAACACGTCGAACCCCACCCTGGCCAGCTGGTCCAGGCCCGACTCCTCCAGACCGGCATCGGTCAGCATCTCGCGGGCGTCGTCAGGGTCCAGCGCGGTCAGCTCGGACTCGAACTCCGCATTGAGGAAGATGGACTGGGCCGGGGCCACGGAGTCGGCCAGACGCTGTTTCAGATCCGCCTTCTGCAGCTCGTCGTCATCCAGGTTGAAGACGTAGATGAAGGGCTTGGCGGTCATCAGGTGGAGGTCGTAGAGATCGTCCTTGTCGATGGTTCCGGCCTGGGCCGCCTGGTCGATGGTCTGCCCCTGGCCCAGGATATCCCTGGCCTTCTTCACGGCATCCAGATAGGACGACTTGATCTTGCCGCCCCTCAGGTCTTTTTCCAGCTTGGGCAGGGCCTTGTCGATGGTCTGCATATCGGCCAGGATCAGCTCGGTGTTGATGGTTTCGATGTCGTCGCCCGGGTCCACCTTCCCGTTCACGTGAACGATGTCGTCGTCTTCGAAGGCCCTGACCACCTCGCAGATGGCGTCGGCCTCCCGGATGTTGGCCAGGAACTGGTTGCCCAGCCCCTCCCCCTCCGAGGCCCCCTTGACGATACCGGCGATATCGACGAAGGTGACGGTGGCCGGGACGATCTTGTCGGTATGGACCAGCTCGGCCAGGACCGGCAGCCGGTCATCCGGCAGGGGGACGATGCCCGTGTTGGGCTCGATGGTGGCGAAGGGGTAGTTCTCCGCCAGGACGTTGTTGCGGGTCAGTGCATTGAACAGTGTGGACTTACCCACGTTGGGCAGCCCGACGATTCCTATGGTTAGCGACATACCCACCAGTCTATTGCCCGCACTGCCCTGGCGTGGCGACGGGCGGAAAAGAACCTGGGGCAGGGCCCGGCATCATCGTTCACGGATGAACGGCTTGGGCAAAGCCTTCGTGATGAACCATTCTCAAGTGAGCCGCAGCACAACCCCTGAGGCAACATGTGACGAGCCGTACGCCCTGATGCGGGTCAGGCCCCTTCAACCGTATCGATGGCGTCGATGACACTGCCCCGGAAGCCGCTCTTCTCCAGTGCGGCCACCCCCCGGATGGTGCTTCCTCCGGGTGAGCAGACGGCGTCCTTCATGGCTGCGGGGATGGTTCCGGTGGCCATATGAAGGGCACCGGTCCCCTCGGTCATCATGGCGGCAAGCCGATAGGCCACCTGACGTGGCAGACCGTGCTTGACCCCGGCATCGGCCAGGGCCTCCATGTACATGGCCGTGTAGGCAGGGGCACACCCGGCGATGGTTGTGGCCACGGAGGTCAGATCGGCCCCGAGACGCTCGATCAGGGCCACCGGTTCGAAGACCTGGTTGAAGAGCCGGCGCTGGTCATCGGTCAGGGTGTCCTGATCCTGGGTGACCATGATTCCCTTCCCCACCGCGATGGGGGTGTTGGGAATGGAGCAGATCAGGTGGGTGCCTTCGTCGAGCAGGTCGGCGTAGTCATCCATCCTGAACCCGCCGACGATGGAGATGACCATCCGCCCCTCGTCCGCCAGCTCCTTGCGGATGGGTTCGCAGATCTTGGCCACTTGACCGGGCTTGACGGCAAGGATGACCATATCGGCGGCAGAGGCCACCTCCTGGACTGAATGCAGGGGACGTACACCGAGCTTTCCGGCATTCGCGGCCAGCTTCTCGTAGTGGTTGGCGCAGGCCACGATCCGGCCCCCGGGCAGGACACCGGCATCGACCAGCCCCTGGGCCATGGCCTGGGCCATGTTCCCGTATCCGATGAATCCGATTGTCAGTTTGTCTGTGGTCATGGTCCCCAGTCTACCCGCGCCGAGGGTGCCTGGAACCGGATTGTCCCTCAGAACAGACCCTCCAGGTCACCGCGGTCCAGGGCCTCCCGGTAGAGGTGGCCGAAGACCTGATTGCCGTGGAGCCCGTCATGCTCGAACTGGTTGGTCACCCAGGCATGGGAGTTGCCCACCCGCGACAGGGTGTCCAGCTGCATGCCGGAGTCCACGTAAAGGTCGTCGAAGTAGACGGCCGCCTGGAGGGGGACGGTGTTGGAAGCCAGACGGTCCTGATCATAGAGTCGGCCC
Organism: uncultured Bifidobacterium sp.; assembly: GCF_945269915.1. Lineage (GTDB taxonomy): Bacteria > Actinomycetota > Actinomycetes > Actinomycetales > Bifidobacteriaceae > Bombiscardovia > Bombiscardovia indica. Next base: position 6,328 of record NZ_CALYOY010000024.1, read on the forward strand.
CAATGGCCATCCTCCATGAGTAGGCGAACTGCCGGGGCGAAGGGCTTCAGGGCCTCCTCCTGGTCGAACATCCAGGGGAAGACGACCTCCCCGGTGAAGAGGAGGGGCCTGGAATCAGTCTGGAATTCCGGATGCTGGTCTCGCACGCGCTGCCCGGCCCAGCGGATCGGGCCGCAATCCCCGTCCGCATAGATGAACTCCTGGAGGGGCCAATAGAGAGGCGTCGCGGCCGTGGCCGTCCTCACCCCCTCCAGGAAGGCATCGGAAAGGACCACGGACCCTCCGGTCGGTATGGATCCGTCACCGTTCAGGAAGGCCGTGTCCAGGAGCCAGTGCAACCGTGCCGCCCCGGCCTGCCTGCCCAGATCGGCCCCCAGGGTCTGGAAGCGTTCGACGGTCAGGGTGTCCCCACCGGGCAGGGTCACGTCACCTTGGCCCAGGCGGTCGGCGATGGCGGCCACCCGGTCCAGATCCTGCGGGTAGCGCCCGTAGAAGGCCTCGGTCTTGGCCAGCATCCTGGGGAAGGTATGGGCATAGACCTCGGTCGGGTCCGCCGGGACGTGAGGAATCCCACCGGTGGTGAAGGAGGCGGCCAGACCCTCGGGGAAGGCCGAAAGGTAGGCCAGGGTCAGGAACCCTCCATAGCTCTGCCCAAGGGTGACCCAGGACCTCCCGGCGAAAACAGTGCGGCGAAGGTGCTCGAAGTCACGGACGATGGAGTCGGCCAGGAAGTGTTTGAGGTAGGCGGCCTGGGTCTCCGGCTGGGACAGTTCACGCATGGTGTGCGAATCGATGGCCGAGGACCGCCCGGTCCCCCGCTGATCGGGCAGGACGATCCTGAAGTGCTTGACGGCCTCGGCGATCCACCCGTCGCTGGTCTGATCCAGGGGGCGAGGACCTCCGGATCCCGGACCTCCCTGAAGGTAGACAAGGAGGGGAAGGTCATCATGAATATGTTCCGGAGCGCAGATGGTCCGGTAGAAACAGGAGATGGTCGGATCATCAGGGTGTCCCCCAGGAGTCCAGGACCCGGGTTCCGCATCGCCCCAATCCAGGGGGACGGGGATGGACCCCTCCCGCACATAGAGTCCGGGCAGGTAGTATCCCTCGCTCGCCATGATCGCCACTCCCTTCATGAGCACTTGAACCATCCCCATAAGCGCGCTATACGCCAGGCTGACCACGGGGCCCGGGGGATGGCATTATTCTCCCCATGCCGCTGGACCGGAATCATCCCCGGGACCTATATGGAAGGAAGTGGCCGAAGGATAGGCTTGTGCACATGGACCTTCTCAGACGCGGATGGGACAGGCTGCCGGCCTGGGTGCAGAGTGACGCACTCATCGCCGATACCCTCCTGGCCGCCCTGGTCTTCCTGCTGATGTCCAATTCGGACTCTTCGGACGGGCTCCTGATTCACCAGTCCGATCGAGCCATAGGCCTTTGGAGCTTTGCCCTCCTCCTGCCGGTCTGCATACGAAGGCGGTTCCCGGATCTGGCCCCGAGGATATTCATCCTGATCAGCGCCCTCCAGTTGATTCTGGGACCGGTGCAGACACCGGCCGATCTCGCGGCATTGATCCTGATGTACTCAGCCCTTGTATACGGGCGCAGGTCTTCCAACCGTGTCTACATCATGGCAGGCTCCGCCCTGGTCTGCGCCGAGGCCGCCTGCAAGGCCGCCCTGCAGACCTTTGGCCCCGACCAGGGTAATGTGTTCCAGGCCATTTTGGACCGTCGACCCTTCCCCTCGCCCATCGGACTCCTGGAACCATTCGTCTTCGGCCTCGTCATCTACGGACTGCTCCTGACCCTTGCCATCTTCCTGGCCTACTGGTCCCGTGCCCGTCAGCATTCCATTTCGGTCATGCGCCAACGTAACGAGGCCCTGGCCTTCAGGGCCAGGAAAGAGGAGGAACTGGCCGCCAGCGCCGAACGCGCCAGGGTGGCGCGCGATATGCACGACGTGGTGGCCCACACCCTCTCGATCATCATCGTCCAGTCCGATGCCGGCCGATACGCCACCGCCACCAACCCCGACATGGCCATGTGGACCATGACCACCATCCTCGACGAGAGCAGGCGAGCGCTGATTGAACTGAGTTCCCTCTTCGGCACCATCGGACACCAGCAGGACGGATCAGAGGTTCCGGCGAAAACCATCGACAGTGACGCAGAGAAGACCCCGGACGCGGGCAAGACCGTCGATTACCAGATGATGAAATCGATGATCGCCCGGGCAGGGCGCCTTTCGCAGGTGGAAAACTTTGCCCACACTGTCCTGGGAGAGCCACGGCCTGACCTGCTTGATTCGCGCAGGACCATGGTCTCCTACCGGGTGGTCCAGGAGGCCCTGACCAACGTCCGCAAGCACGCCGGCCCCAGGGCCCGGGTCCGGGTCAGGGAGGAATGGGACAGGCAGGGGCTGATGGTAACCGTCGATGACCGGACCGATCCCGGAAACGGGTCAGGCCCGGTCGCCGAACCGGAGCACAGGGGTTACGGCCTGAAGGGGATGCAGGAACGGCTCTCCTCCATTGGAGGGTCCCTGGAGGCCGGCCCCCTGCCGCCGAGCGGGTTCCGGGTCAGGGCCACCATCCCCTTCAGCTCCGACACAACCGGTTTGGATCCCTCACCGGCCCTGATCCCCACATCCGCCGAACAGACTCTCACCGCGGGCGAAGGGAGCCAGGCAGTCCCGACCACCTCCACCCCGCCGGTGAACCCGAAGGGTCACCTCGGCGACCGCCCAGGCGCCCCCATCGAGGTGGGAGGGTACCGACTTAACAGGGTCGAGCGGCTATCGGCATGGATGCAGGGGCATTACCTGCTGGTGGATACTGTTCTGGCGCTCCTGCTCCTCATGAATTTCAGTCTGAGCATCATGGACATCCCCGGCAGCCAGGCCTCTCCCTCCCCGGGGGTACCCATACCTGTTCGGATCCTGATCAGCCTGAGTGTCCTCGCCCCGCTGGTCATCCGGCGTCGCTTCCCGGAAACAAGCGCCATCCTGGTGGCCACGGCCTGCGCCCTCCAGGTCTTCTTCTCTCCCGTTCTTACCGGTGCAGACATCTGCGTGGTCATTTCCATCTACTCGGCCATGACCTACGGGAAAAGCGGGGCTCGACGGTGGGTTCCCATCGTGGCCGTGGCCGAACTGCTCCTCCTAAGCCTGCGCATCGTCCTGATCGGCTGCGGGGCTTCCAGCATCTGGGACTTCCTGATCGGGGGAATGCCTGACAAACACCTCGCCATGACCCACTCCACCCTCGAGAATCTGACTCTGCTCTTTGCAGCGGCGGTCCCGCTCTGCCTCATCGCCATGCTGACGGCCCTCTGGCACCGGTATAGGGGGTCGAGTCTGCTTCTTTTGGAGGAACAGGAGAGGGCCTTGAACCAGGGAATACTGGAGGGCAGGAAACTTGCCGCCAACAAGGAGCGCGAGCGAATCGGGACCAGCATGCAGTCGGATGTGGCGGCGACCCTGAACGCGGTCATCGCCGGAACGGATGAGGGCATCGCCCTTCTTGAGCACGCCAAAGACCAGGGGTCGGATCCCGACCCCGATACGGTGGCCAAAGCCTTCGAAGGAATCGGGAAACAGGGACGTCAGGCCCTGGCCAGGATGCGTCAACTCCTGGAAGTCCTGCACCAGAGCAGCAGGACGGAACCCGGACCCGGCCACCGTACGGAGGGTCCGGCACTGAGACCAGCCAACCCCCTGTCGGTCTCAGCCTCTGCCGACGACACCGGACGGCAACCCGTTGCCGGCACCGACAGGTGATGTCCGGCCAGGAATCCCGCCCTGACCGGCCGGGTATGATCGGCACCAGTACAGAATACAAGGAGACGGACATCCAGGCCCCTTCAGGCCGCATATGGAACCGAGGCCGCATGGAGCACACCACGGATACGATCAGGGTCGTCATTGCCGATGACCAGGAACTGGTGAGGGCGGGGTTCGCCATGGTGATCGGTTCCCAGGATGACATGACCGTGGTCGGTCAGGCCGCGGATGGGAACCGGGCCGTGAGCCTGGTCAGCGAGCTCAACCCGGATGTGGTCCTGATGGACGTCCGTATGCCCGGCACGGACGGTCTGGAGGCCACCCGCAGGATCAGCGCCCTCTCCCCCGACCGGATCAGGACCCGCGTCATCATTCTGACAACCTTCGACCTGGATGAGTACGTCATGTCGGCCATCAAGGCCGGGGCCTCGGGCTTCCTCCTCAAGGACACCGAACCCGAAACCCTGCTCTCCTCGATTCGCACCGTGCACCAGGGCAACGCCATCATCGCCCCCTCGGCCACGAAGCGGCTGATCGAACACATGGCTCTTGGCAGCGGCCGTTCGACAGATAGGACACCCGCAGGGATGGCGGAAGGTGCGGAGGCTTCCCTGACCCCTGATACCTCTCATTCTCAGACCGACGCTGAGGCTTCCGGTGAAGGGTCCAGGTTCTACCGCGACCCGGAGGTCAATCTCCTGACCGGGCGGGAGTTGGAGGTCCTGGCCGAGATCGCCCGGGGTCTCAGCAATCAGGAGATAGGAGACAGGCTCTTCATCTCCCTCCCGACCGTCAAGACCCACGTGGCTCACATCCTGCAGAAAATCAACGCCCGCGACCGGGTTCAGGCCGTGGTCTTCGCCTATGAGAACGGACTGGTCCAAACCGGCCCCTCCTCCCCTCCCATCTTCCGATGAAACGATTTGCGGTATCGTTACCGCACTGATATAAATGGTGGTTGTCAGGGCCACACAGGGAGTGATTGTGCGGCCATGAAGTCGGGGCCACCGGGCTGCCGACTGCCGATTACATCGACGAAAGGCAATGATGGCGTACGCGACGATTCGGGACGTGGCCGAACAGGCCGGTGTCTCCGTATCGACGGTATCCCGGGCACTCAACGATTCGGGCCGCATCTCGGCACGAACCAGGGAACGGATCAACCAGGTCATCGAGGACCTCCACTATGTTCCCGACTCCAGGGCACGATCTATGCATTCCCCCAATTCCCGCACCATCGGCCTTCTGATACCCGATATCAGGAACTCCTACTTCGCCGACCTGGCCTACCTGATCCAGGGCGAACTCCTGGCACACGGCTTCCAGACCCTTATCTGCACCTCGACCCAGGGTGATTCCCTCGAGAACAAAATCCAGGTGCGCAACCTCCTCGGGCAGCACATCGACGGGGCCATCATCGTGCCGGGCCCCCGTTCCCCCCAAACCCTGGACGAGCTGACCCGACGAGGGCTACCCGTGGTCTATGTGGACCGCACCAACGGCTACAGGGGTCAGGACAGGGAATCCCACGGCAACGGTGAGGGGGTCCCCTCCATCGACTCCGACCCCCTGCCCGGGCTCAGACAGGCACTGAATGACCTGGCCAGGCATGGCCACCGGCGAATCGTCATGGTTCCGGGTCCCCTGGATGAATCCGACACCTTTCGCGAACGGCAGGAGGTCTTCACCGATCTGGTGAGCGGGATGGACACACTGAACGACCCCACACAGGGCGACGACCCGACCGAAGCCCCCACCGGGGGGGACACTTTCAGACCAGAAATGCTGGACCAATGGAAGGATCTGGGTGTCAGTGCGGCCATCTTCGGGCGCTCCCAGGATGCCATCCAGGCCATAGAGGTTTGCCAAGCCAGAGGCATCCGCATTGGACGGGACCTCTCCATGGTCACCTTCGACGACCTCCCGGTCTTCAGGATTCTGACGCCGGCCGTCGCCACCATCTCCCAGCAGATCCACACCATGGGGACCTGCTGCGTCCGGATGCTCCTGGACCTCATGAGCGATTCCCAGACCGACTCTGTCCGGCTGAAAACCCGATATCTCCACCGGGCCTCGGTGGGGTGCCCCCCAGGGCACACCGGCCAGGGTCCCTGAACCGAACGGTCTGGTCAACAAATACTTATATCAACGAATGGAGAAACATGATTCAAGACATGGCGGCGGTGCCAGACCAGGTGCTTCATGGACTGGATACCATCACGGGGTCCATTTCGGTGGTCGGGTCCATGAATGCGGACTATACGGTCACCACCGACCGGCTGCCCAAGCCGGGCGAGACCGTTAACGGCGGCCCCCTGCAGATCCTGCCCGGAGGCAAGTCCGCCAACCAGGCAGCTGCTGCAGCACGGATCGGAGCCCACGTCCAAATCTTCGGAGCCGTCGGATCCGACCCCAACGCCGACTTCCTCCTGGGGCAGCTGGGCAACGCCGGCGTCGACATCTCTCAGGTGATGACCGTGCCCGGACCCAGCGGGACCACGGTCATCACCGTGGACGCCCGTGGGGAGAACACCATCGTCTACTCCCCCGGCTCCAACGCCAGGGTCGACCTGAACTACGCCCATCGCTCCCAGAAGACGCTGACCGCGGCCAAGGTGCTTGGACTCTGCCTGGAAAGCCCCATCGAAACGGTGACCGAAGCCGCCAGGATGGGGCATGAGGCCGGCATGACCGTCCTCCTGAACGACTCCCCCTTCCGGGCCGACCTCCCCGCCGACCTGATTGCCTACTCCGACCTGATCCTGGTCAACGAACATGAGATGGCACAGCTCCTGGGCATCGACGAGCCCGAGGACGGGGACTGGATCGGGGCCGATTGGGACCGGATCAACAAGACCATGCAGGACTTCGGCTTTCACCGGGCCGTCGTGACCCTGGGCGGCGAGGGGTCCATGGTCCTCGACCAGGGCGAGAACTACCGTATTCACGCGGTCAGGGTGGATGCCGTCGACACCACCGGCTGCGGCGATGCCTTCATGGGAACCATCCTGGCCGGCCTCTCCTCGGGAATGACCCTGGTCCAGGCGGCCCAGCTGGCCTCCTATGTCTCGGCCTACGCGGCCACCGGGCAGGGTGCCCAGGCCTCCTACGGGTCAGCGGAGCAGATCAGGTACCGCTTCGCTTAGTCAGGTACCGCGTCTCGCCTGAGCAGGATCCAGACGAACCGGACCGCTCAACCCAGACACCAAATCAGGGGTCGCCGGCACGGGCTGCCGGTGATCCCTGATTTGTATTCTCTACTCTTCAGCCAGAACCACGACCGGTGGTGTACGGTTGGCCCGTCTGGCGGGTAGGACGCTGGCCAGGACCGCGGCCAGGAGGGCCACCAGGAGGATCACCCCGCCTGTTGACCAGGGAATGGGGAAGGCCACCCTCCCCTTGGTGGCGAAGACCACATACGCCCCGATCCAACCGAACAGGTGGCCCAGGACCATGCCTGACAGGGCGGCACTCAGGGCTATCAGCCCTGATTCCACAGCAAGGGACCGCCTGATCTGCCTCCGGGTCATGCCGATGGCCCGCAGTGTGGCGGACTCCCGCCTGCGTTCCAGGACTGAGAGGGAGAGGGTGTTGGCCACGCCAATCAGGGCGATGACCACGGCCACGGCCAGGAGGGCCACCATAATCATGAGGAGGGTGTCGACAATCTGTTCCCACTGCCGCTTTTCAGCCAGTCCTCCCTTAACGGATACGGCCGAATACCCGGCCAGGGCGTTGCGAACCTCATCCAACAGCACCGAGACCGTCGGGGATCCCTTGGTCCTGGCCCAGATCTGGGTGGTCTGAGCTTGGACACCCTCCAGTGAGGATGGGTCGGCCAGGCCATAGAAGGGACTGGCTTCAATGCCTCGGAAGGGTGCGGAGAGGCTTGTCATGGAACGTTGCAGGCTTGTCTGCGTCTGCTCCTGGGCGGCGGAAGCAGGTCCATCATCCGCACCACCCCGGGTCGGGCTGAGCAGGTTCAGCCCCAGGCTCCCCCCGATGTGGAAGTCCTGGTGATTATCCATGAGACCGGCCGGGAGCAGGACGGTCCCCTGCCCCAGCCGGTCATTACCGACCTTGGTGTTCAGGACGCCGTCAATCCGGTTACCGTTCAGGGCGAAGATGGTCATCCCCGCGCCCTGCTCACCACCAGATCTGATCGTGGCCGCATACTGGGGCACCAGCTCGGCGTCCGCAACCCCATCGATCCGGCGGATGGCGTCCAGGGCCTTGTGGTCCAGACCATCGGCGCTGATCTGGACATCGACCGAGTAGTGCTCATCCAGGATGCCGTCCATGGTCTGTTTGGCGCTGGCGGCACCGGTGGAAAGGGTGGAGACCAGGGTCACGCCGATCAGGAGGGCCGCGCCCGTGGCCGCCACCCGGGAACGGTTCCGGGAGATGTTGGCCACGGCAATCGTGGATGCGGGTCCAATCCGTGAAACCAGGGACCCCATGGTCTTGAGAAGGAAGGGGATCCAACGGTTGGCGCTGAGCAGGATGCCGATGAAGGCCAGGCCGGTGCCCATGACGGCCAGCCCCAGGACCACTTCGGACCCGCCTGCGGAGGCCTCGCCGGTCCGCCCCCTTACATCCAGCCAGACCCGCCAAAGGGACCAGGCCGCCATCGCGGCACCCGTCAGCATCAGGAGCAGGCTTGTGGCCAGGCGCGCCCTGCCCGCCCTTGAGTTCTCCAGAAGGTCGGCAGGTCGCAGGGCCTCCAGGGGGCTGACACCGGTGGCGGCCCTGGCAGCCCCCAAGGAGGCCAGGACCGTGACGGTGATGCCGAAGATCAGGGGCACCAGGAAGACGGCCGGGGTCAGGCGCAGCTGGAAGTAAAGGGAGTTCATATGGACCCTGGCGGCTCCCAGGAGGGCCATGATGCCAATGGCGCCACCGACCCCGAGCAAGGAGGCCAGGGCACCCAGGATCCCGGACCGCATCAGGACGCTGGCCCGGATCTGGCCTTTCCTGGCACCGATGGTCCTCAGGAGGGCCAGGTGACGGCGCTGCCGGGCGACCATGACCTGGAAGGTGTTGGCGATGACCGTGGCGGCCACGAACATGGCCAGGATGCCGAAGGTCAGGAAGAAGGTGATCATGAAGTTCTGCTGGCCACCGACTGCATTCCTGACGAGACGGTCCTCCAGGGAGTGGCGGTTCTCCAGGGAGTAACCGGAAGGCAGGAGTTTCCGGAGGGAGGCCAGGCTCCCATCGAGGTCATCCCCCTGCCCGCTCAGGCTCAGGTAGACGATGTCGGCGGGGAGGTTCCCCATGTCTCCCAGACCGGCCGTGCCCATCAAGGCATCGATGGTCTTGGGCGTCAGGACGATTGCACCTCCCCAGTTGTCATACATACCGCCCTGGTCCGAGCTGACCCCCGACATGGTCAGGGACCTTGACACCAGCCTGCCCGGCACCTGGTCCGCACCGGGCCCTCCATCCGTCCGGGAGCCTTGGGATTGGTCAAGCATGTAGGAGGACAGGTTCAGGTTCAGCTTGTCACCGGGCGAGAGCTTGAGCCGGGCGGCCGCCGGCCCCGGCAGGACCACCTGGTCGTCGGCCTTGGGCCAGGATCCCCGGGCCAGCTTGACCGGCATCATGGCGGGGTCGGCCAGCGGAATGGCCACCACCCCCTCGCTCTTGGTCTTGCCGGCCCGAACATCCACCAAGAAGTCGGTGTTCGACCTTACGGCACGAACGCCCGGGACGGCTGCCAGCTCCTTGGTTTTGAGGTCCTTCACCGTCTTCAGACCGGTCTGGTCGTCATCCTTGGGGACGATGGCGTAATTGGCCTGGGCGGCATCGGATGTGACCATGCGCCTCATGGAGGCGTCCATGGTGTTGCCGAAGAGGAAGGTCGTGGCAATGAAAAGTGTGCCAATGACGATGGCGATGCCGGCGGGGACCATCATGCCCAGGTCACGCCGCATCATTCTCCTGGTGATCAGCCACATATGCGTCCCTCCCTCAACGGTCCTGGACCGGGGAGGCCGTTGCTGAGGCCATGACCTCCCGGGAGAGGAGGGCGTTCATGGAATCCACGGTGGGGCGGTCCTGGTCGGCCACGATCCGCCCGTCGGCGAAGACCAGGGCACGGTCCGCGAAGGAGGCGGCGAAGGCATCATGGGTGACCATGATGATGGTCTGCCCCAGTTCACGGACCGAGTCACGCAGGAAGCTCAAGACCTCGGTCGAGGAGGCCGAGTCCAGGTTTCCCGTGGGTTCGTCGGCGAAGACGATGGAGGGTTTGGCGATCAGGGCGCGCGCTATGGCCACGCGCTGCTGTTGGCCGCCCGAAAGCTCGCTGGGCCGGTGGTTCATCCTCCCCTCAAGCCCCAGGGTCCTGACCAGGAGGTCCAGCCAGGTGGGGTCGGAAACGGCCCCATCCAGGATCAGGGGCATGAGGATGTTCTGCCTGGCCGTAAACATGGGCAGGAGGTTGAAGCCCTGGAAGATGAAACCGAGGCTGTGGCGCCTGAGGAGGGTCAGCTGGTTGTCATTCAGGCGGGTCAGGTCGATGGTCCTGCTCCCCCCGGCATGGCGCCTGCCCTGCCTGCGCCCGAGTCCGGCGGCATCGGCCCCGTTCAGGTAGACGTGCCCCGAGGTGACGGTGTCCAATCCCGCCAGGGTGTGCATGAGGGTGGACTTGCCCGACCCTGAGGGGCCCATGATGGCGGTGAACCTGCCCAGCTCGAACCCCACATCCACGCCTCTGAGGGCATGGACCAGGTTCTCGCCGCCTCCGTAGTCCTTGGTCAATCCCTGGGCCTGGATGGCCACCCGTCCTGTCCGTACCGGATCCCCCTTGCCAAATGCCAATGGATCGGAAACCGACTGCGTCTGTGCCTGATGTTTCATGGTCCTACCTCACCCGGGACAGGGACCATCCCCGTCTCTCACGGTCCGACGCTATCGGCCAGGCGACGCCTGCGTCATCGTGCGCAGGGTTGAATCTCGGCTTCATCCCTGGTTCCGACATCATCCCAAAGAACGAGGAGGACATACGACAGGGTGCCCGATGAAACGAAACGAGGTTTCACCGGGCACCGCCGTGCCTCGTTCATGCCTTCTCGCCCCTATGCCAGCCAAGGACTCCGCCGTGACGAAAGCGGGAAGGAGGGAGGCGATGCTACTGGGACAGGCCCGACTCCCTCAGTGCCTGGAAGGCGCCCTTGAGGTCATCCAGGATGTCCTCGATGTTCTCGGTGCCGATAGAGAGCCTGATGGTACCGGGGTGGATGGCCTGGTCCTCCAGTTCCTCGGCCGTTTCCTGGGAGTGGGTGGTCGAGGCCGGATGGATGGCCAGGGACTTCACATCGGCCACATTGGCCAGGAGGGAGAAGAGGTGGAGGTTGTTGATGAAGACCCTGGCCGCCTCCTTGCCCCCCTTCAGGTCGAAGGTGAAGATGGATCCGGCCCCGTTCGGGAAGTATCGCTGATAGAGCTCGTGGTCGGGGCGGCCCGGGATGGCCGGATGGCTGACCGACTCCACCTCGGGCACGGTCTGCAGGTAGTCCACCACTCTCAGGGCGTTCTGAACGTGCCGCTCCACCCTCAGGGAGAGGGTCTCAGTCCCCTGCAGGAGGAGGAAGGCGGCGAAGGGCGATATGACGGCACCGGTATCTCGCAGGAGTATGGCGCGAATCCGTGTCACGAAGGCCGCCGCCCCCAGGTCCTGGTAGAAGCGCAGACCGTGATAGCTGGGGTCCGGCTCGGTCAGGGTGGGGAACTTGCCAGGTACGGCCGCCCAGTCGAACCGGCCCCCTTCGACGATGACCCCGCCCAGGGTCGTGCCATGGCCACCGATGAACTTGGTGGCCGACTCCACGACCACATCCGCCCCGTGCTCCAGGGGACGGAAGAGGTAGGGGGTGGCGAAGGTGTTGTCGACGATCACCGGCAGGTGGTGATCGTGGGCGATTGTGGAGATGGCCTCGAAGTCGGGCAGGTCGGCGTTGGGGTTGCCGAAGGTCTCGAAGAAGACCAGCTTGGTGTTCTCCTGGATGGCCGACTCGAAATTGGCCGGGTCCGAGGGGTCCACGAAGGTGGTCTCGACCCCGTCGCGGGGCAGGGTGTGCTTGAGGAGGTTGAAGGTACCCCCATAGATGTTCTTGGAGGCCACGATGTGGTCCCCGGTCTGGGTGATGTTACGGAAGGCATACTCCACGGCGGCGGCGCCCGAGGCCACGGCCAGGCCGGCGGTGCCGTTCTCCAGGGCGGCGATCCTGTCCTCGAAGACCCCCTGGGTGGAGTTGGTCAGACGGCCGTAGATATTGCCTGGATCCTTCAGTGCGAACCTGGCTTCGGCATGGTCGAAGTCATGGAAGACGTAGCTGGTGGTGGCATAGATCGGCACGGCCCGGGAATCTGTGGCGGGGTCGGCCTGCTCCTGGCCCACGTGGAGCTGGAGGGTCTCGAAATGGTACTTGTGGGGGTTCTGATCGGTCATGTCAATTCCTATCTGCTTCCTGGCGGATGGTGCCGCTATGGCGGGCATACACGCCCTGTCCTTGACTGCGACCATAAGCGTCCCGAACCTGCAAGTTCAAGCCTGATGGGTCGTTTCGATATCGTCCTTTCTTATAACAGCTTGCAGAAGGCCGGAAACCGGCCATTTTCATCTCCATATGCCGTACAGGGTGGTGCGTCACCGGCACTCCCGCTGTAAAGTCAAGGAAGCAACGGAGAAGATTCCGTTCCGAACAGCCTCAGCGGGCATGAAGGAGTTCACGATATGGCCGGACAAACGGACGATCAGAACAGGCTCTACCAGCGCGATCCGAACTATATACCCCGGGTCGCCGCAGTGCACGACATGTGCGGTTACGGCAAGTGCTCCTTGACGGCGGCCATCCCCATCCTTTCGGCGGCCGGATGTGATGTCTGCCCGGTCCCCACGGCCCTTTTCAGCGCCCATACCATGTTCAAGGACTACACCTTCCATGACACCACCGAGATGCTGCCGGGATACCTGGATGCCTGGCGGAAGGAGGGTGTCGACCTGGACGGCATCTACAGCGGGTTCCTGGGCAGCGCCGAGCAGGTCGACATCATCCTGCGCATGTATCGGGAGTATCCCAAGGCCCTGCGTCTGGTCGACCCGGTCATGGGCGACGGGGGCGCCATGTACCCCACCTACACCGAGGAGATGTGCAAGGCCGTGATCCGCCTGGTGGACGGGGCCGACCTGCTCATGCCCAACCTGACCGAGGTCAGCCTCCTGACCGGTCTGCCCTACGAAGGCCAGGACCTGAACGACGATCAGGTGGAGACGCGCCTGGCCAGGCTCCTGGAGATGGGTGCCCGGAACGTCATCATCAAGGGCATCGACCGCGGGGATGGGAAGCTGCGCAACTTCGTGGCCTCGGCAAACCAGGGCGGGGCCGGTGGCAAGCAGGAGCTGGTCCACGAGAAGCTCCCCTTCATGATTCACGGGACGGGCGACGCCTTTGCCTCCTCCCTCTGCGGTGCCGTCTTCGCAGGGAGGGGCCTGGCCGATGCCGCGCGGATCGCCGGGGAATTCGTTCGTTCGGCCATGCAGCATACCCGCAACCAGCCCAACTACCAGGAGCGCGGGGTCAGCTTCGAGCTGGACCTGGGCCTGCTGACCGGACTGGTTGGGTAAGGCGGACCTGCTGTCTCAGGTCAAGGCAGCTCAGACTTTCCATCGGACCCCGGAGCGGAATGCTCCGGGGCCCTCTTGTATCTAATCCCCCCCCCCAGATGTGAGACCTGGGATTGGCGCCAGATGACCCATCCGGAAAGCCGCAACAATGGGCATCCGTGCGAATTGACACTTTGTCAAAATCTGCCCTATACTCGAATCGTCGTTGTTGACATAGTGTCAAAGTTCAGCTCCCCGGAGTCAAACGACTTCGTAAGGACGGGAAGTAACCATGCAGGCATCAGCCATAGGAGACGGGTCGGCCTTCGCCCCGCGACCCTCTCGCAGAAGGTCCGGGAAGAGTGACGAAATCGTCCAGGCCGTGATCGATATCTGCAGGAACAAGGGATTCTCCCACATCACCATCAAGGACATCGCCAAGCAGGTGGGGATGACCAGATCCCTCTTCTACCACTACTTCCCCGACAAGGAGGCCCTGGCCCAGGCCATGGTCGACAAGTCCGTCGACCAGGTCCTGATTCGGATGGAGGAATGGAACAGGAAGCGGACACCCGGCGACGTCGAGGGAGCCCTGAAGACCATCGTACAGGTGGCCCGGTCGGTCATCGCCGACAACAGCCCGCTCCGACAGCAGATGATCCACTCGGGCAATGGAGAGCTCTACACGCAGTTCGTGGACCAGGTCTCCAAGGCCATAGCCGACTACTTCTGCCGGACGGCGGTTCAGGACTTCACCAGACACCACCAGGAGCACTTGCCCATCGACCATGTGCGCGAAATGCTGATCGTCCTGATTTCCGGATCCATCACCCTCCTTAGGGTGCAGCCGGACACCAGCGATGAGGCCATCATCTGCATGGCCGCCCAGACGCTCCACCTGGAGCCCTACCTGTAAGGCGACGGGGGTCCTTCCCGATATCCGTTTGCCAAGAACCAAACCAACGAACACCTGACACAGAAGAGAAGAAAGGACATCGTCATGTTGTTCCAAGTCTACGGAGCCAACGCCCCCTACCAATGGTTGGGCTGGATCCTGGTCTTCGCATGCCTGATCGGCCTCAACGAGGTCGCCAGGCGGAGCAAGACGGGAGGCATCATCTGCTTCCTGGCCATCCCCGGCGCCCTGACCGTATACTTCCTGGCCATCTACATATCGGCGGCCTTCGGGGCGGATTGGGCACTTCATAACCCGACCTACGTCCATATGACCAGTTGGTTCCACTATGCCAAGCTCTATGCCGCCACCGCCGGCTGCATCGGCTTCATGGCCCTCAAGTACGGATGGGGCAAGATCGGCAAGTCCCACTGGTTCAAGTGCTTCCCCTTCATCATCGTCGCCATCAACATCCTCATCGCCATGGTCTCCGATTTCGAATCCGCCATCCGCGGGTGGGGCGGAACCTGGGTGTCCACCGAGGGCATCACCCTGATGGGCGGCTGGCACAACGTCATCAACGGGGTGGCGGGCCTGATCAACATCTTCTGCATGACCGGCATCTTCGGCATCTATGCCTCCAAGGACCGTCGCGACATGCTCTGGCCCGACATGACCTGGGTCTTCATCATCGCCTATGACCTGTGGAACTTCTGCTACACCTACAACTGCCTGCCCAACCACTCCTGGTACTGCGGCCTGGCCCTCCTCCTGGCGCCCACCTTCGCCAACTTCCTCTGGAACAAGGGAGGATGGATCCAGAACCGGGCCAACACCCTGGCCATCTGGTGCATGTTCGCCCAGGTCTTCCCCATGTTCCAGGACTATTCGGTCTTCTCGACCCAGTCGGTCAACAAGCCCGGAGTCAATTTGACGATCTCCATCCTCTCCCTGACCGCCAACGTGCTCGCACTGGGCTGCATCCTGGTCCGTGCGCGCCGTCAGCACATCAACCCCTGGACCCGTGAGGTCTTCAAGGGAACCAGGGACTTCGACCAGGCCATCGCCCGTGCCGACCTGGACGAGGTCGCCGTGGCCTGATTCCCCGAACAAGGCTTTAGGTCCGATATGAGTGTGACGCGGTTCCCCAGGGGTTGTGTCACCTCCATATCGGACCTTCCTGTCAATCAGGGCCTACTTATACACATACGCACATTTCCAAATATCAGATTGCTCTTTTCTTCATCCGTGGTGTTCTTGAGCCATGGATACACAAGCGACAAGCAGAGCATACAATCACGGGTCACTGGATACCTTCCAGGACATGGCCGAGACCGAGCGTCTGATCAAGCGGAACGGGCTGGACGGCAGGGAGCTCGGCAGACTGGGTGAGGAGTACGTCTGCCTCTGGCTGCAGAACCAGGGCTGGCGCATACTCGCCCGCAACTGGCATTGCCGATTTGGCGAACTGGACATCGTCGCCCTGGATCCCTTTCGGATCCTGGTCTTCGTGGAGGTTAAAACCCGACGCACCACCACCTTCGGTTCCGCCTGCGAAGCCGTGGGCCAGACCAAGCGTCAACGGCTCAGAAGGGCGGCCGTCCAGTGGCTGATCGGCCACGACCGTGACCCCTTCATCCGTCGAAGGGGCACCCGGTTCGACGTGGTCACACTTACCGTGGGCAACCTGATGCCGACCTCCGGATTGCCACCCGACCAGGAGGCCCCCGACTCGGATATGAGGATACCGACGACCACGAACGACCCCTTGAGGGGACCACGCGAATCAAGGCATGGATGGTCCCCGGACTCCATATTCCTGCGCCACATCAGGGAGGCTTTCTGATGAGGCTGGGGTCGGCAAGATCCATCGGTCTCGTGGGGCTCAAGGCATTCATCATCAATGCCCAGTCCTTCATCTCACCGGGCCTGCCCTATTTCTCGATCATCGGTCTGCCGGATGCCTCCCTGTCCGAATCCAGGGAACGGGTCAAATCGGCCTGCTCCTCCTGCGGGTTCCGTTGGCCCCAGACACGGGTCACCGTCAACCTGTCGCCCGCCTCCCGTCCCAAGCGCGGCTCATCACACGACCTGGCCATCGCCGCCAGTGTCCTCGGTGCCGGCGGGGTGGTGCCGGTCAAGGGTTTTGAAGACACCATCGCCCTGGGTGAGCTCAACCTGGACGGGAGCGTCCTGCCCATCACCGGGGTCCTCCCCATCCTGGCCTATGCCAAGGAGCAAGGGGTGAAACGGGTCTTCCTGCCTGAGGCCAACATGGAGGAGGCCGGTATCGTCCCGGGAATCCGCGTGACCGGTCTGCACCACCTCGGTCAACTGGTGGAAGCGATGGGTGGCCGAGCCGACTATCATCCCTCCCGGATCGTGGCCGATTCCGGACAGGAAGCCGACATATCCCTGCAGGACCAGTCCCCATTCCCCGCGTCAAATCTCGACATGGACCAGGTAATAGACCAGGAGGAGACCAAATGGGCCATGACCGTGGCGGCGGCCGGGGGCCACCACATGCTGATGATGGGACCACCAGGTGCCGGAAAGAGCATGCTTGCCAGGTGCCTGCCGGGTATCCTCCCTCCACTGGATGAGAGGGAGCAGTTGGAAGTCGCCTCCATCCGTTCCCTCTGTGGCACCCTGAAACAGTATGGAGTCAGCGATATCCCGCCCTTTGAAGCACCCCACCACACCGCCTCCATGGCCTCCCTGGTCGGTGGTGGAACGGGACTTGCCACACCGGGGGCCATCACCAGGGCCCACTGTGGCGTCCTCTTCATGGACGAGGCACCAGAATTCTCACCGCGTGTTCTCCAGGCGCTGCGCGAACCACTGGAAATCGGGGAGATAATTCTTTCCCGGGCCAAGGGATCCACCTCGTTCCCCGCCAGGTTCCAACTGGTCATGGCTGCAAACCCCTGCCCCTGCGGTTACAGCTACGGAACCGGCGAGCGCTGTACCTGCACGCCCAGGGAACGAGCAAGATACTGGAACCGGATATCCGGACCGATCATGGACCGGATCGATATACAGACCACGGTCCCGCCGGTTTCCGACCTGGGAGGGGCAGGTCTGGAGCATGGACGGTCCAGCGCCGAAATCCGGCAGCAGGTGGTCATGGCCCGCAAGGCTGCCAAGAAACGGTTCAAGGATGAGGGGTGGACCCGCAACGCCCAAATCAGCGGTGAATGGTTACGGGCCAACACGGCGCAGAAGTCCTTATCCATCGTCAACGAAGCCATGAGGAAGAACCATCTCAGCCTGCGCGGCGCGGACAGGACACTGCGTCTGGCATGGACCCTGGCCGACCTCGACGGGAGGTACGGACCGAATGCGGACGATGTGGTCACAGGGATCATGATGCGTACAAGGACGGCCTGATATGCCTGCAGAAATCAACAGAACGGCACTGCCGAAACCGGCTCCTTCACAACCAGGAAGCGCGGAAAGAGGAACACGGATTGGGCATCGACCCCTGACCCTGCCTGAACCCGGCCTGCGAATACGCGATGACTGGCTGGCCCGCGCCTTGTTGAACTTCGCCTCGGACGGCCCCGATGCCCTCATGCACGCCAGTCTCATGGGATCGGACTGCCCGTTGGAACTCTGCCAGACACTATGGGCAATATCACCCAACCCAACCGGGCCGGTCTCCGCACGGGCATCCCAGGCCCGAACACGACTGGACCGAGCCTTCATCCAGGGGGCCATCCGTTGGGGCAGACAGATAAACGGCAAGGATATGGACCGTTTCCGCCGCGTCAGCACCAACTGGCGGTATCGCTTGGAACCCTTGCGGAACTGGGACGAGGACAGGCTGAAAGGATCCATGACCGACGATGGAACCCTGTGGGTACTGACACCATCGACGGACTGTTGGCCCTCCCAGCTCGACGACCTCTCCCAACGCTCGGACTGGGCCCCTCCCCTCTGCCTCTGGGGAAGAGGCAACAAGGAGAGTCTGATCAGTTGCGCCAAGCCCGTGGCTGTCGTCGGTTCCAGGACCTGTGACCTCTACGGGAGCTATATCGCCCAGGAGATCGGCAGACAGGCGGCGGCCCAGGGTCACCTGGTTGTCTCCGGCGGTGCCATGGGGGCCGACGCCCAGGCGCATTGGGGTGCCCTGTCCGCCCGCCGGGACCATGATGGGGATGAGGTGGGTTCGACTGTCGCGGTATTCGCGGGTGGAATGAAACGTATGGGACCTTTACGGAACCGGGACCTCTTCCAGTCCATGGAGCGAGAGTGTGGGGCCTTGATCAGCGAGATGCATCCCGAAACAATACCGGAAGGGCGCCGTTTCCTCCTGCGCAACCGGATCATTGCCGCCCTCTCCTCAACGATTGTGGTGGCCCAGGCCCGACACCGGTCAGGGGCTCTCAACACGGCCAACTGGGGAGCCGAGTTGGGCCGTGAAGTCTACGCCGCCCCGGGGCGGATCGACACTCCGGAAAATATCGGTTGCAACCATCTGATCCATCAGGGGAAAGCGACCATCCTCATTTCCGCGACCGACATAACCGGCCTGTGTCATCCTCCGCATCACCCCGGAACCGATCCCGTGATTGGCTCCTTCCGGTCAGCCGATCTTTCGGAGGAAGACATTCGGACCAAGAGCATGATAAAGGATGCCCCAACAGCAACCGTCGGCCTCGTGTCCGAGAAGAACCAGCCCCTTGGTGAGGGGCTTGCAGACAAGGCGGGAGCCGGGACGACCAACAGGGAAGCCAAGGAAGAGGTACCTCCGGTTGAGGAGATCCCACCTGCCCTGGAATACCTGATTGGACCAGGCCGTCATGTCCATGAAGATCTGGAGGACGCAATCCTGAATGCCTTGCGGTCATGCCGGAAAGAAGGCGAGACCGCCACCGTTGACGCCCTGACCAAGAGGCTGACGGGGACTCCCGCCCTGGATCAATCTGCCTCTCCCTGGGGCGGCAGAGTCCAGTCGGTGATACGCCACCTTGGCCGTCTGGAAATCGAAGGAAGGATCGAGACCATCAACGGGGTCGTGCATGCCGTCGAGCAGAATCAGGCACACCATTGACAACGATCCAGATCGACCACCCAGCCAGGTTGACCCGCGTTCTCGTCACGGGCGGGGGGAACAAAGACCACACCCTCGGATTCCAGCAGAGTACGCTGCCGGTCAGGCCCACCGAAGGCGAAACCGGGAGCCAGGGAACCATCCTTAAAAACGACCCGATGACAGGGAATCACGCCGGGTTCAGGATTGGAATGGAGGGCGAATCCGACGAACCTGGCATTCCTGGGTCGACCTGTCAGGGCCGCTATCTGACCGTACGTGGCCACCTTGCCAGAAGGTATGCGTCTGACGACCTGATACACCAACTGCGAAAAGGACTGCTCGTGAGCCATGCACCCATTGTCTGCATGCAAAGGGACAAGCCTGACTTGACGGACCAGCAATCAACGACCCTACCGACAATCCCCCGAATCACCGAATCCGGGGTGTTCCCTATCAAAGGGTTGTGAGAATATCTGTTTTATGAGTCCCGCCACAATCAAGAGCCACTATGAGGCCATCATCGTAGGTGCCGGGGCCGCCGGCATGTCAGCAGCGCTGAGTCTGTCCCGCTCCCTCCGGAAGAATCACCATGAGGGCCAGGAAACACCTTCGATCCTGGTCATTTCGAAGCTGCAACCCCTTCGTTCCCACACCGGGTCGGCCGAGGGCGGCATCGCAGCCAGCCTGGGCAACGAGGAGCAGGACGATTGGCACTGGCACTATTACGACACCATCAAGGGCAGCGACTGGCTGGCCGACCAGGATGCCGTCAGGATACTGGCCAGCGAAGCCCGGAAAACGGTGATTCGCCTGGAGCACGAGGGTGTGGCCTTCTCCCGGCGGGAAGACGGCCGTATAGCCCAACGCAAGTTCGGCGGGCACACGTCTGAGTTCGGCGGGAAACCAGTCAAGCGCGCCGCCTACGCGGCAGACCGCATAGGCCATCAGATTCTGCACGCCCTCTGGCAGCAGTGCGTACAGATGGGGGTGACCTTCGCCGAGGAATGGTATGTGACGGATCTGGTCCTGGACGGGATCAAGGTTCCAGATACCGATTCTCCGGCTGAGGAACAGCGCAAAGACGGGGAACACGAAAGCGCCCCCCTGACCAATCCCTGTGCGAAGGCACGCGGCCTGGTGGTCCTGGACACCCACACCGGTGAGACCCATGCCATCTCGTCCGACACCATCATGCTCTGCACCGGAGGTGCCGGCAGGCTCTTCCATACCACCTCCAACTCCTGGGACCTCACCGGGGACGGTATGGCCCTGGCCCTGAAAGCCGGGTTGCAGCTGGAAGACATCGAGTTCATCCAATTCCACCCGACAGGACTTGGCCATACCGGCATCCTCCTCTCCGAGGCATCCCGCTCAGAGGGCGGAATTCTGCGCAACTCCCAGGGCAGGGCCTTCATGCAGGACTATGCACCCGGGCATGGCGACCTTGCCGCCAGGGACGTGGTCAGCCGGTCCATCATGGCCGAGATCGACGCCGGCCGCGGGGTGGCCGACCCCAAGGATCCGAACGGTCCACGGAACTGCGTATGGCTGGACATGAGGGGCATCGGCGAGGAACGAATGAAGACCCTCCTCCCCCAGGTCTATGAGACCATCCGCCGCTTTGCCGACCTGGACCCCACCGTCGATCTGATCCCCATCAAGCCGACCGCCCACTACACGATGGGGGGTATACCGATCACCACCCAGGGCCAGGTCTACAAGTGGGCGGATGGTCGGCGTTGCCCGGTCGAAGGCCTCTATGCTGCTGGAGAGTGCTCCTGCCTGAGTGTCCACGGCGCCAACCGGTTGGGGGGCAACAGCCTCCTGGATGCCTGTCTTTTCGGCACCAGGGCCGGGGAGGCCATGGCCGAACAGGTCACCTCCGCCCTATCAGGAAAGAGCACGGCCCAATCCGGTGACACGCGTTCACTGGAACAGACCCTGGCCACAAGGCGGTCGGTCATAGACCGCATCCTGGACGACTCGCCATCCGAATCAGATCATGCCCAAGCCCCGGATACGAACCCGAACGGCGACACCAATGCCTACCAGGTCATGCAAACCCTGGGTGGTGTGATGGAGGATGCCGTGGCCGTCCGCTGCGATCAGAAGAGCATCGCCAGGGCCGAGGAAGAAGTGGCCGACCTGGACCAGACGGCACAGGGCCTGAAAGCGCACAGCCCGGACGCGGCCTTCAACCACGAGTTGACCGCCATCATGGAAATCGACAACCTGCTGACCCTGTCCGCCGCGGTATTGTCCGCAAGCGACAGCCGAGAGGAATCACGCGGCGCCCTTTTCCGCAGGGATCACCCTGAACGGGATGATCAACACTTCCTCGTCCACTCCATGGTCGACCGGGAAGGCAGGGTGGACTGGCAACCGGTTCACATCGTCGACATGCCCCCCAGCGGACGGCAGTACTGATACCCCTACCAAGAGCATTGATGCCGCCTTACAACACGGCCAACCCCATCCTGACTTCAGACACCGTCCGGACGGACCTGCGGGTGAAAGTCGTAGGGCAACACACCACACTTGTTTTCATCTATTAACTCAGTTAACATTCTCTTGTCGGAAGCGGCACAGGAAGGTGCCTCGATACCATTCAGAGGCGAAGGACCGACCGCGACGCAATAGATGCGAGGAGGTATCGATGCCCGGCTCAGGATCCAGCCCCTCGCAAGCCCTTGTTTCCGAATCCAACCGTTCACGGATCCTGTCCCACCTCTACCGCTACGGTGCCAGCTCCCGGGCGAAGATAGCCAAAATCCTGCATCTGACACCGGCGGCCATCACCAAGATCACCGCCCACCTCATCGATGAGGGTCTGGTTGAGGAAAGCGGCCCGGCCAAGCATGGGACCTCTCGCGGCGGCAAATCCATAGACTTGAGGCTGAACAAGGCGGCCTTCCATGTCATTGGCGTCAAATTCGCCCGAAGCCTCGTCCAGATAGGCGTATTCGACCTCTCCGGCGCACGAATCAGTCTGATGGACCTGCCGACCGTGGACGAAACCAAGATCCAGGACACCATCCGTGCAATCCACAGCACAATCGAGGGACTCCTGAACGAGGACCGCACAATCGTGGCCATCGGCATGGCCGTACCCGGCCCTTACCTCCGCACGGTGGGACGCACCGCAGTGGTCTCGTCCATGCAGGAATGGCGCAAGATCAACTTCCGGCGGGAATTCGAACAGAGCTTTTCCGTGCCCGTCTTCATTGAGCAGGATGCGCGTGCGGGGGTCTTGGCGGAGCACCTCTTCGGCGACAACCTGGACTGCGAAAACATGGCTTACTACCTACTGGGGGAAGGCATAGGGCTGGGGGTCCTGGAAGCGGGCCAACTCGTCAACGGGGCCCTTGGCGTAGCCAGCGAACTGGGCCATGTGTCCATAGACATCAACGGGCTGCCATGCGACTGCGGCAACCGCGGATGCCTGGAACTCTACTGTTCAGCGGTGGCCATACACCGTGACGCCATCGAGGAGGGCATAATCGCCGGAGCCGAATCCATGACACACCGTCAGGTCTGCAGCGCCCTGTTCGAGCAGGCGGACAAAGGCGATCCCAAGGCCGTGAAGGAGATTGAAAAAGCGGGTCGGTACCTGGGCTATGGCTGCGTGACCATCATCAACACCTTCAATCCCGAGCGCATCGTCCTGGGTGACATCATCTCCGCGGCCGGTAAACCTTTGCTGAGGGCCGTTCAGGATGTGGTCGACGAGCGGGTGGTGCCCGAGCTCAACGACTCCACCTCCATCGTCCTCTCCTCCCTGCCCACTGATGCCATCGTTTCAGGCGCAGCCGCAGTGGCCATCACCCAGTTCCTTGCCCAACCCACCCTCTTCGGCCATCTGGCCCGGACACGGGCGGGAACCGGTCCCTCAGATGGGCCGACATGATGCCCCGCGAACCGGTCATGGACTTCTTCCATATCAGGGCAAGGCCTTGCATCCAAAGCAGGGGAACCAGGCCATCTCAGAGCGCCCCTCGACGTCAGCGGTTGGACGATGCACGTCCGCCGGCAACAGTGCCAGGAAACAGAAAGGCAACGTAATGAACAAGAATCCCAGGTATGAGCTTGGCTCCGAGGCCAACCGCATCTTCATGGCCTCGGAAACATATGAACTCCTCGACTTCGGACGAGGCTTCCCCGCCGCGCAGGGCGGTTCAGGCTGGCTGGACGACAAGGGCGGAATCGACCCGTCCCATGGCATCCAGACTTGGATCACCGGCCGTATGACCCATGTCTACGCCATAGGCAGCCTGTTGGGCTACCCCGGTGCCGAAAACCTGGTCGATGCAGGTCTGCGTGGCCTGACCGGCATCCTTCATGACGACGACAATGGTGGTTGGCATCCCTCCATCCTGGCGGACGGCAGCCCGGAACCCGACAAGGTCTGCTATTCCCATGCTTTTGTGATCCTGGCCGCCTCCTCAGCCCTGCTGGCAGGCAGACCGGGAGCGCGTAAGCTCCTGAACGAAGCCCTGGACACCTTCAACCGGTACTTCTGGGACGAGGAGACCGGCTTGGCCGTAGACACCTGGAACACGGATTTCTCGCGACTCGATCCCTACCGTGGCCTCAATGCCAACATGCACACCACCGAAGCCTTCCTGGCAGTAGCCGATGCAACCGGCGACAACACCTACCGACAGCGCGCCGGACGAATCATCGACCATGTCATCGAATGGGCCAAGGGCAACAATTGGAGAATTCCTGAGCACTTCACCAGCCAGTGGGCACCAGATCTGGAGTACAACGAGGACAGGAAGGACGACCAGTTCAAGCCCTATGGAGCCACGCCGGGTCATGGCATCGAATGGGCCCGGTTGATTGTGCAGTGGGCCCTGAGCACCTTCGCCAACAAGGCAGCCATACAGCCCTACGTGGATGCCGCCGAGCACCTCTTCGGGCAGGCCGTCGCCGACGGGTGGAATGCCGGAGGCACCACAGGCCTGGCCTACACCACGGATTGGGAAGGGCGGCCCGTGGTTACGGACAGGATGCATTGGACCCTGGCCGAGGGGATCAATACCGCCGCCACCCTGGCCGAGGTGACCGGTAAGGAGGAGTACCGTACCTGGTATGCCGACTTCGTCCAATACACCGACCAGTACCTGATCGACCATGATGGCGGATCATGGTTCCACCAACTCAATCAGGACAACAAGGTCATCGACACGGTCTGGCCCGGCAAGTCGGACCTCTACCATGCCTTCCAATCCACCCTGATCCCCTTCAATGACCCGGCGGTATCCATCTGCACCGCAATCAGGAACGCCAAGTAGACATACCGGGCATGCCACATCGGCAAACGAACATCCGCCTCTCACCCATGAGCCCTTTGGGGAGAGGCGGAATCGTATGGTCAGTGGCCATCCACGCAGAGTCCACCATCAGGACCAGGCTAATCAACATGTGACCGGACGACCCCGGTGGATTCCGTCTCGCGAAGCAGACAAGACAGGTCATGCTGAGGGGACTTGACCGACCAGACCATTAGAATATGTGCAGGGTTTATTTCCGCCTTCGCGAAAGGGACCGCCAGCGCATGCAATCGGATTGGAGCAGAGAAGTCATGGAACCAGAAGGTGCCGAGCCAGCAGTGGCAATCTCCACCGGAACCGGTGACCATGCCTCAGGGACACACATCAGCACCGATTCCAGCGTCACCATCCGCGTAGCCAGGTTCACGCCCCGTCAAGGTAGGTCCGGCCGCTCTGCCTCCAACCCCTTCGCCTCATCCTCGTCCCCCTCCCCCTTCGGCTCCAGACCGGGACGCCCACGTGGCAAGCGTTGGACCCAGGAATACCGGATTCAGACCGCACACGAACAGACCATCCTGGACTGCCTGCTGCAAATCAAACGCGAGCAGGACCCGACCCTGAACTTCCGCTACTCCTGTGGTCACGGCATGTGTGGATCGGATGCCGTACTGATCAACACGACACCCACCCTCCTGTGCACCGCCACCGTGGGAGACTTCGCCAAGGTACCCGCCGAGGAGACAGGCCATGGAGGTGACCAGGACCGGGGCTTCCGCCGGACCGGTCGAACCGGAGCGGTTCAATCCAGACCGGAGGGCCCTCAGCCGAAACGAACGGGCTGGTTAGGGGTCATCGACATCAAGCCCCTTCCCGGCTTTACCCCCCTGCGTGACCTGATCGTCGACACCGACACCATGTTCGACCAGATCCGTCGCTTCCATCCATACCTGCGCGATGATGCTGAGCCGGATCCAGACAGGGAGAACCTGCAGACCCCGGCCCAGCTCTCCAGGTTCGAGTTGCTCAGCAATTGCATCGCCTGCGGCATCTGCGAGGGCTCCTGCCCGGTCTACGCCGGTGGCGAGGCTTTTGCCGGGCCGGCCGCACTGATTGCCGCTTCGCGGTTCATCAACGATTCGCGTGACGGGCACAGCCAGGAACGCCTGGACGACATCAACCAGGAGGACGGCATCCTGGCCTGCGAGTCCGTTCGCGCCTGTTCACGCCAGTGCCCCAGGGGGATTGACGTGGGCGAAGAGATGTGGCAGCTGGTCGAGGCCGTCAATCGTTGACGGGCCATATGTGGCCCTTTGTGAGCACCAGACGTTAGAGTGGTCATTATGGATAAGACCTCATACAGCAATCATGCCAAGGGGTGGGAATTCGCTGAGGAGAGCGCACTCAACAGCGAATCCGACACCCTGACAGCCTTCCGCACCCAGGCGGAATCGGCTGGATCCCCCCAATGCTCAGTGGCGCAGGGCTCCTTCCTGCGTTTCCTGGCCGGAAGGACCGATGCCGCCTCCATCATCCTCCTGGGTACGGGTTCGGTGATCGAGGCCCTCTGCCTCATGGAGGGATTGCAGGGCCAGGGGCAGTTCACCGCTGTGGATTCCTCCCCCGAAGGCGCCTCACTGATACGGAAGACCTTCCAGGAAGAGGAAAAGAAGAATTCCGGGCTTCGTCTGCGCGTGGTCAACACACCGGCCAGGACCTACTTCCCCAGACTGAACCCCGCTGATTACGACCTGATTGTGGTTTCCGGGGAGAGCCGGAACTACCAGGATGCCCTGGACCACGCCCCACGTCTGCTCAAGGAGGACGGCCAGCTGGTCTTCACCGATGCCTTCGACCTGGATGAGGACCCCGACCAGGGTGGATTGATGAATCCGGCCAACCGTTCGGACAAGGCCGTCAGCCTGCGCTCCATCCTGGACACCCTGTCACAGGAGGACGGACTCGAATCCTGCCTGGTCCCTGTGGGTAACGGCATGGTTTTCGTCGCCAAGAACAGGTAGGCATGGCGCTTCCTGCAACCTGACATACGGTAAAGGCCCATCTCTCCAGAGGTGGGCCTTTACCTTTCCCTGAATCGTATCGAGTCGGATTACTCACGCTTGTATACGGCTATTTGTATACGGCTATTGGTCATGGCAGGCACAGTTACCTATCCCCTGCGGATACAGGTTTCTTGGTGATATTGCACGTGCTGGTGCCTGTATCCCCATTCCCCGTGCCGGCATTTCCACCGCCAGCACTTGAGCCGCGCTACTGACGGCTCCCGAGTATGGTCTGCACGGCCTCATCGGGATCATCGGTCCGAACCACCAGCTTGGGATCCAGGTCAGAAATCATGCCCCGATCCTTGACCGTGGTCGATATCCATTCGAAAAGCCCATCCCAATACCCCTTGTTGAAGAGCACAATGGGCATGGTGGCCACCTTGTGGGTCTGGACAAGGGTCAGCACCTCGAACATCTCATCCATGGTCCCGAACCCTCCCGGGCAGACGATGATGCCGGACGAGTACTTCATGAACATCACCTTGCGCACAAAGAAGTAACGGAAGGTGATGCCCAGGTTGACCCACTGGTTGATACCTTGCTCGTGGGGCAGCTCGATTCCCAGCCCCACCGACTTGCCTCCGACCTGGGCGGCCCCCTTGTTGGCGGCCTCCATGATGCCCGGGCCACCCCCGGTGATCACCGCCATGCCTCCCCTGGCCAGACCGGCACCCATCCGCTGGGCGGCACGGTAGTCGGGATTGTCCTTGTCCATTCGGGCCGAACCGAAGATCGTGGCCGCCGGACCCAGCTCGGCAAGGGCACCGAACCCATCGACGAACTCAGCCTGAATCCTCAGCACCCGCCAGGGGTCCATGTGGAGCCAGTCCGTATCACCATCCGAGGAGAGCAGGCCGGCATTGGAATCACTCGGAGGAATCATGGAGCCACGCATAATGACAGGACCACTGTGATAGGTCCTCCCCATGTCAGGCTCCAGATCGAGATCACTGCTCTCCTGATCGTGGACCTCACCGCTGTCATTCATGCTTTGATCGTCCTTACACTGATTGTTCATATTCCGTTCATCCCTCATATCGCTCATACCCTCGGCAACCTCATCATCCTGGTCTTGTGGCCCATTCACGTCTTGTACGGCTCCAGAGTCCATAGTAACGAACCGACCAGAGGCCTGACAGGCTTCCCTGTAATGGTGACAGGCCCAGATTGCTTGACTAGGATTTGCATCAGATGACATTCAACCCGCCCACAGGAAGCGACCTCCAATGGAATTCCAGCCTTTGATTCATCCCGGGATTCATCACAGGCATCCTGATATCGACCAGCAGGACATCCTGGAGGTCTGGCGCAATGCCATCATCTCCGCACCGGTTGTCAATGATCAGGAAACCCGCGAAGTCTGGCTGACACTGGGTTTCGATGGCCAGGGAAGGTTGATGGAACTGGCTTCCATCCACGATCAGTCCCGACTCTGGTTGGTCTTCCATGCCATGACCCCTCCCTCCCCAAAGACCCTACGGGAGTTCCTTGCGACAGGGAGGGACTGATGGGAGATCCTGAAGACCCTGACTGGCATGCCCTCTTCGAACTCGGTGATGATGACCTGGACCAGTTGAACCAGACCTTCGAAACAGGGACCTGGTCAGGTGACCTGGGCACGGTCTGGCCGGAACGCCCACGCCTCCGCCCCGGCTACCCTGCGCGCCTGCCACAATCCTTGATGGACCAAGTTACGGGCAGGGCGGCATCCGAAGGAGCGACACCAGCCGAGATAATTCGCGAAACCCTCAGCCGAGATCAAGACTGATTCATACAGGTCCAGGTAACAGGGACTGCCACGCATAGGAACAGACCTGTATCAGCGTGACATCTGCAGAGATCAGCCTTCAGCAGCCTGATTCATACAGGAACGTACCACAACGACCGACTGGCACATATACCAACCGAATCTGCCGCACACTTGGCAACCAGTGCTGAGGAGCTGTTACGCATCAGCCCTTCCTGACAGGGACCAGCCTGCACTTTCGCCTTGCAGTCGGACCATCCTGGCGAATTCTCCATCTACGGCCATGAGCTCCTCTGGGGCACCTTGCTCGACCACGTGACCGTTATCAAGGACCACAATCTTGTCAGCGTTCTCAACAGTTCGCATCCGATGTGCGATGACCATGACCGTCTTCCCCACCAGCAACTCGGACAGGGCCTCCTGCACCTGCGTTTCGTTCTCGACATCCAAAGATGCCGTGGCCTCGTCAAGCAGGACGATGGGGGCGTCCTTGAGGAGGGCGCGGGCGATGGAGATGCGTTGGCGCTCGCCACCGGAGAGTTTGGAACCATTCTCACCAATCATCGTCTGGTAGCCCTGGGGCAGGC